>JBPYEM010000419.1:0-3454 GCA_051985205.1 Candidatus Limnocylindrales bacterium
GAGCCGGTGAGCGTCCGGACCCGGTCCGGGCCGATCCGCAGCACGGCGACGTCGACCTCTGCTTGCGCCCGGCGGTCCATCCAGATCGGTGCAGTGCCGAGGGGCTGGTTCTCCGAGTCCACGGGGACGATCCCGTCGACCTGGGCCGCGACGCCCATGGCCGCGATCGAGTCGGCCGCCACGCCGGCGCTGCCGGCGGCATCGCTCACCGCACCGGCGACGGCCGCCAGCCAGTCGCGCGGATCCTGCTCCGCCCAGCCGGGCTGAGGATGGGACGTCCGGTACGACCGCGAGCCGCGGCCGCGAACGGTCCCGGACTCGTCCAGCAGCAGTGCCTTCGTCGACTGGGTCCCCACGTCGCAGCCGATGACGAAGATGGCAGGCCTCCTCGGACGAGTCGTATGATGACTTATCGTACGAACCCCCCGGTGGAGCGTCAAGCCAGCCGGGTCGTCCCGGCGTCCCCCACCGCCGCCGACGGACGCTGGAGACGAGCGATCAGGCGACGGGACCGGGCCCCCGCCGGAACACGCGCAGCTCGATGACCGAGGTCACGTGCCACTCGTCCGAGACCATGACCGGCCGGCCGTCCTCGTCGTAATCCACCTGACGCAGGCCCTGGACCGGCGTCCCCGGCGACACGTCGAGGATGCGCGCCAGCTCCTTGTCCGCGACGGTCGGGCTGAGGACCGCCTCGGCATGGGCGATGGGATGGCCCGCCGCGGTCAGGATCCGGTACAGCGACCCGGCATAGTCGGCGCGATCGAGGTCGCCCCGGAGGAGCTCGAGCGGGATCCGGTCGACGGAGTAGATCGCCGGCCGGCCGTCGGCCGTCCGCACCCGGCGAACCTCGCGCAACCGGGTGCCGGCGACGACGTCGAGCGCGGCGGCATCCTCGGCGGCCGCGGCGATCGTTCGCATCCCGAGGAGCTTGCGGCCGGGTCGGAAGCCCGACGCGGCGAAATGGTCCGTGTAGCTGAAGTTCACGTCGAGCGAGTTCTCGATCAACGGCCGCCGCGTGACGTAGGTGCCGGAGCCGTGGCGCCGGACGACGAGGCCATCCTCGATCAGGCCGCGGACGGCCTCCCGGATCGTGACCCGGCTGACGCCGAAGCGCTCGCAGAGCCGGTCCTCGTTCGGCAGCTTCTCGCCGACCGTGAACTCGCCGCCGAGGATCAGTCGTTTCAGCTCGCTCCGCACGACGTCGGCAAGGAGCGGTCGACCCCGGCCGGTCGCCACCGTCATCGTCAGTGGGAGCCGCTGGGGGTCGCCATCGAGGCCATCATAGGAACAGATCCGGCGGCCCGTATCAGCGCTGGCCGACCTCGACCGTCGCCCGCTTCGAGAAGCCGTACAGGATGATCAGCGAGATGATCCAGCTGATCGCGAAGCCGATCACGACCATGACCGTCGTCTTGTGCGGCTGGTCGTCCCAGATCGCCACGGTCCAGACGCCGGACGTCTTCCAGGCGTCACCCACGATGAACGACGACAGGGTGAACTCGCCGAACGACACGGAGAACACGAGCAGGGCCCCGGCCGCGAGACCGGTCCGGATGTTCGGCAGGATGACCCGCCGCAGCGTCGTCCAGCGCGAGGCGCCGAGCGTCGCCGACGCCTCGTTCAGGGTGGTCGTGTCGATCGCCCGCAGGCTGTTGTCGAGCGCCCGGTACATGAACGGAAGGCCGGTCACGACGTACGACAGGATCAGCAGCGTCGGCGTGCCCGACAGGACGATGGGCGGCGCCGAGTAGGTCCGGATCAGCGACAGCGCGAGGACGATCGTCGGCAGGGCGAACGGGAGCAGCGACAGGAACTCGACGACCGGCCGGAGGCGTGGCGCGGCGACATGGATCAGGAACATGACCGGCGTCATCAGGACGAGGCTGACGGCGATCGTCGCGACCGACGCGATCAGCGACCGACCCGTCGTCGGGATGAACAGCGGGTCGCGGATCGTCTCCATGACGTGGTCCAGCGTGTAGCCCTGGGGAAGCACGGTGTCGAACCAGGTCGTCGCGAGCGAGAACAGCAGGACGCCGAGCAACGGGATGAGCATGTACGCCGTGAAGACGATGAACAGGAACGAGAAGCCGAGCTCCGGCCGCCGCCGCTCCTGGCGGGTGAGGTCCGGCTCGATCGCCTCCGGCTGATTGGCGAGGATCGCCGGGGCGTCGCTGAGGACGCTCATGCCTTGATCCACCGCTGGGCGCGGCGCTGGATCAGGTGGTAGGCGAGGACCGACAGGGCGACCATCGCAAGCAGGACCGTGGCCATCGCATCGGCCTGAGCCGGCTGGTACAGGATCTCGCCCCGGCGGAGGATCGAGATCTGGATCGTCATCAGGTTGATCCGGCTGCCGATCAGCGCCTGCGCCGTCGCGTACGCGCCCATCGAGCTGACGAAGAGCAGGACGGTGCCCGCGACGATCGACGGCATCAGGACCGGGACGCCGACGCGTCGCCAGAAATCCCGGCCGGTCCCGCCGAGCGAGGCCGACGCCTCCGCCCAGTCCGTCCGCAGCCCCGCGAAGGCCGGCAGCATCAGGACGATCATCAGCGGGACCTGGAAGTACAGGTAGACGACGATGAGTCCGATCACCGAATAGATCGAGAAGAACGAGAGGAGATCGATCCCGAACTGGCGGAGCAGGATGGTGATCATCCCCGCGGAGCCGAGGATCGTGATGAAGGCGAAGCCGAGCGAGATGCCGCCGGCGTTGGAGCTGAGCGAGGCGAGGGCCACGAGCGCCCGGCGGATCCGATCGTGGCGGGTCCGCGTGATCGCGTAGCCGATCGCCGTTCCGATCACGGCGCCCAGCAGGGAGCTGGTGACCGCGAGCAGGAGCGAGTTCCAGATCGACCGCTGGAACGTCGCGTTCGTGAAGACCTTCCCGATCCACTCGAGGCTGTGCCGCTCGATGCCGCCGACGCTGCCCAGCAGAAGGGCGACGGTCGGGATCAGCTCGAACATCGCACAGAAGATCAGGAACGGCGCGAACGCGAGGAGCAGCCCGATCCGGCTCCACGTCCGACCCGACATCTCAGCGATTCACCTCGCGTCAAAGGCGGGAACGTGCCCGCCGCCGGGGGCGGCGGGCACGCGATTCCCGCAGGAGGAGGGACTCAGGCTCCGACCTCGATCTGCCAGTCCGTTGCGAGCCGTTGGACGGCGGTCGCCGCGGCCTTCCAGTCGTTGATCGGCTTGACCGCACCATACTGCGACTCAGCCGGGAACTTGGCGGCGAGATCCGCGGGGATCTGGACGCCCTTGACGAGTGGCCGGGCATACTTCTGAGCCTGGAGGATCTGCGCCTCGTCGGTCAGGATGTACTCCCGGAACAGCTTCGCGGCATTCGGATGCGCTGCGTACTTGTTGATGATGTGGCAGTACGGCGCCTGCGTGGTGCCGTCGCTCGGGATGACGACCGTGATCGGCACCGCCGGGCTCTTGG
>JBPYEM010000420.1:0-8074 GCA_051985205.1 Candidatus Limnocylindrales bacterium
GACCCGGCTGGTGCGGACGGCGGCGGCGGTGCCGATGCTGCTGGTTGCGATGCCGCTGGTTGCGATGCCGCCGGCTCGGAGGACGCCGCGGCCGAGGGCGAGGACCCGTCGGCCTCGGGCTGGACGCGGAGCGCGGCGATCGTCCGGCCGTCGGGCGACCACCAGAAGCTCACGACGTCACCGTCGAGGAGCGTCCGGACCTTGCCCGTCGCGGGATCCAGCAGCCGCAGCGGCCCGATCGGGATCGAGAGCTGCTGCGTCGTCGCGGCTACGGGACCGATCGACGCAAGCGTGTCCCCGGTCGGGTCGAAGGCCATCCCTGCGGTCCCGAACACCGGCATCGTGTGCTCGCCGGACCCGTTCCGCTGCGCGACGACGACGGCCGTCGCGCCCGCGGCGCCGGTCCGCACGTAGCTGATCAACGACCCATCGCCGTTCGCGGCGGCGGACCGGAACGGGCCCGGCGCCGACAGCTGCGGAGCGACCGGCGCCCCATCCCGGCCGATCTCGCCCAGGAAGGAGTCGCTGCCCGTCCCGATGTGGGCCAGGATCCGGTCGCTGCTGAGCCAATCGAAATAGAAGGGGTTGCCCGAGCTGATCTTCGCGCCGGGACCGCTGCCGTCCAGCGGGGCGCTGCCGTCGGCGGGGGCGATCCGGAGCGACAGGACGTCGGGATCGTCGGCGAGGAACGACACCGCCTTCCCGTCCGGCGTCCAGTCCGCGTAGAACGGACCGATCGAGGCGCTTCGGAAGATGACGGTCGGCTGGACGGCCTCACCCGCGATCGCTCGCTTCGCGTCGAAGACGAGGATCGCGCCACCGTTGGCGTCGGCGCGGATCGCGGCGAGCTTCGTCCCGTCCGGCGACCACGCAGGGAACGCGAAGGTGGCGGTGCTCGCGGGGGCGAGGACGACCGTCTTCCCGCTCGAATCGACGAGGGTCAGCGAGTTGTCCGTGCCGACGAGCGCGATCGCGCCGCCCTTCGCCAGGGTGCGGCCGTTCGACAGCGAGATCGGCGGGCCGGCCGTGGCCGGCGGCAGGGAGATCTCCGTCGTGGGGACGGGCGTCAGGAGCGGCTGGGCAGACGCCGAGGCCGGTGAAGACGCGGCCGGTGACGCCGGCGCGAATGCTGCCGCCGATGCGGCCCCCGTCCCGGCGGGACTCGCGGCCGCGCCGGCGAGGTTCGGAACAATCCAGATCGCGCCGGCGACGAGGGCGATGGCCGCGACGAACGCGCCCAGGGTCAGGAGCAGCCGGCCGGTGGAGCCGGGGGCGACCCTCGACGGCTCGCCGCCCGGTTCGGGCGCGACCGGGCGGGGCGCGGGCGGTTCCATCGTCCCACGATACGCGCCCGCCCAACGGTTGGATCCTGTGTCCGCCGGTGGGAAAGGCAACAGTTGCCGATCACGACCAGTCGCGCGGATCGAGGGCCAACCGGCCTTGGGCGATACTGGGCGCCATGGGCGGCCCTACCCAGGATCCCGCGACCGAGCTCGTCGCGACGACCGATCTGCTCCGACGCACGCCCGACGTCGTCCGGACCCTGTTGGACGGGCTCCCGGACTCGTGGACCGACTCGCCCGACGTCGATGGCGGCTGGCGACCGCGCGACGTCGTTGGGCATCTGATCTCCGCCGAGATCGACGACTGGGTCCCGCGGGTCCGACGGATCCTCGAGGATGGAACGACCCGGCCCTTCGACCCGTTCGACCGGTTCGCTCACGTGGAGCGCGACGCCGGGGTCCCGATGGACCGGCTCGTGGCGAGCTTCGCCGAGCTACGGAGGGCGAGTCTGGCCGTGGTCGACGAGTCGGTGACGGGCGCGGACCTGGATCGTCGAGGTCGCCATCCGGCGCTCGGCGAGGTCACGCTGGGACAGCTGCTGGCGACGTGGGCGGTCCATGATCTCGACCACGTCTCGCAGATCTACGCCGGGCTCGCCGGATCACACGACGCGGCGGTCGGCCCGTGGAAGGCGTATCTGGGAATCCTCCTCCGCCGGGACGATCCCTCCGCCGTTCCCGAGTAGATCCGGCCACCGGCCAAGCCGGCAAGACCGCGAGATCGGCAGCCTCGACCGCCAGGGGCGCGTCGTTCGGGTCCACCGGTTCGGGGCGCGTTGCCCACGCCGGCCGCTATCCTCCGCCCGGTGCGCCGTCTGCCCGGCCGCCTGCTCGAGGCGGCACTCCCCGCCCGGCTCGGCTTGAGCTTCCGCTGGCTGTGGGCGACATCGACGGTCAACAACGCTGCCGACGGCGTCGCGATCGCCGCCGGTCCGCTCCTCGTCGCGTCGCAGACCCGGGACCCGTTCCTCGTCTCGCTCGCGCTCCTGGCCGAGTACCTGCCGGCGATGGTCTTCGGGATCATCGGCGGCGCGATCGCCGATCGCGTGGATCGGCGTCGGATGGTGCAGCTCGTCAATCTCGGTCGCGCGATCGTGCTGGCCGTCCTCGTCGCGACCATCGTCACGGGCACCGTCAGCATCGTCGTCGTCCTCGCGG
Organism: Candidatus Limnocylindrales bacterium; assembly: GCA_051985205.1. GTDB lineage: Bacteria > Chloroflexota > Limnocylindria > Limnocylindrales > CSP1-4 > CF-46. Next base: position 2,502 of record JBPYEM010000420.1, read on the forward strand.
CCCTGTTCATCCTTGGCACGGCGGAGACCTTCGCGGACTCGGCAGCGAGCACGCTGCTGCCGGGGATCGTCCGGCGTGAGGATCTCGGTATCGCCAACGCGAGGATGCAGGGCGCCCTGCTGCTGACGAACCAGCTGCTGCTGCCGCCGATCGGGGCGTTCCTGTTCGCGGTCGGCGCAGCGATCCCGTTCGCGGCGAACGCGGCCGGGTTCGTCCTCGGCGCGGTGCTGATCTCCCGTGTCGCGGCCCGGCCCCCGGAGCGGTCCGGTGAAGCGAGCGGCCTCCGGGGCGAGATGATCGAGGGGATCCGGTGGCTGCTCCACCACCCGCCGATGCGGACGCTGGCGCTGACGATCCTCGCCTTCAACGTCACCTACGGCGCGGCGTGGTCCGTGCTCGTCCTCTACGCCCGGGAACGGCTGGGGATGAACGAGGTCGGCTTCGGGCTGCTGACGACCGCGATCGCCATTGGCGGCGTCATCGGTATCGTCTCGTACGGCTGGTTGGAGCGGAGGTTCGCCCTCGGCGACATCATGCGGGTCGGCCTGATGATCGAGACGGCGACCCATCTCGTGCTGGCGCTCACCACGCTGCCGGCCGTCGCCCTGGTGACCCTCGTCGTCTTCGGTGCCCATGCGTTCGTCTGGGGCACGACGTCGACCGTGGTGCGTCAGCGGGCGGTGCCGGACGAGCTCCTGGGTCGGGTCGGCGGCGTCTACCGAGTGGCCCTCGTCGGTGGCATCGTCGTCGGCACGCCGATCGGCGGCCTGCTCGCCCGGAACGCGATCACGACGCCCTTCTGGTTCGGGTTCGTCGGGTCCGCGGTGCTCGTCGCGATCCTGTGGCGGCAGTTCGATCACATCGTTCATGCCGGCGATGGCTGAGTCCGCCGCGGCCGCGACGATCGCGGCCCCCGGAACGGGGTTGGAGCGGGAGAATGCGACCGGCTCGACCTCGACCTCGACCTCGAAGGGTCGCTCTGACGGCTACCGTCCGCCTCGCCGTCGGCGTACGCTGGACGTCCCCACGACCGCTCCGGAGGGCCACCCGATGTCGATCAGCGACTCCCTCGTCCAGGCGATGCACCTGCCCGCCGACAGCGACACCGTTCACCGGATCCACGAGAGCGGGCTCGCGATCGCCAACGTCGACACGATGAGCCAGGCGATCCACGACGTGTACTGCGGGATCATGGCCGACCATCACGAGCCGAACGAGAAGGATCGTGACCAGGCCCGGGCGATGGTCGAGGCGCTTCAGAAGCACGCGACCGAGCCGGCCTCCGCCTGAGACCCTACGGCTCGCGGCTCCAGCTCGCGAGCAGCCGGCCCGTTCGACCCCACAAGCCCGTCGCCGACGCGTCCTCGGGTTGCGGCCGGTAGGCTTCGGCCCTGATGCCCGCCGAATTCATCTACACCACGTACCGGCTGGCCCGGCACTACCCGCCGGACCGGACCGTGCTCGAGGACATCTCGCTCTCGTTCTACCCGGGCGCCAAGATCGGTGTCATCGGCCCGAACGGGGCAGGGAAGTCCTCGCTCCTCCGGATCATGGCCGGTCTCGACGACGGCTTCACCGGTGAGGCCAGGCTGACGCCCGGCTTCACGGCCGGCTTCCTGCCCCAGGAGCCACAGCTCGACCCGACGAAGGACGTCAAGGGCAACGTCATGGACGGCGTCCAGGCCGTCCAGGGTCTCCTCGACGACTACAACGCGGTGATGGCGAAGTGGTCCGACCCGGACGCCGACTACGAGGCGATCGGCGCGGAGCAGTCGGCCCTCGAGGACCGGATCAACGCCGCGGATGCCTGGAACGTCGAACGGAACGTCGAGGTCGCGATGGAGGCGCTCCGCTGCCCTCCGGACGACGCGGACGTGGCGTCGCTCTCGGGAGGCGAGCGGCGTCGGGTCGCCCTCGCCCGGCTTCTCCTCCAGCACCCGGATCTGCTTCTCCTCGACGAGCCGACCAACCACCTCGACGCGGAATCGGTCGAATGGCTGGAGCGGTTCCTCGACGAGTACAGCGGAACCGTGGTCGCGGTCACCCACGACCACTACTTCCTCGACAACGTCGCGAAGTGGATCCTCGAGCTGGACCGCGGCCGAGGGATTCCGTTCAGTGGGAACTACTCGGGCTGGCTGGAACAGAAGCTCGAGCGCCTGTCGCGGGAGCAGAAGCAGGCCGATGCGCGGCAGCGGACGCTCGCCCGTGAGCTCGAGTGGGTGCGGATGGGGGCCAGGGCCCGGCAGGCGAAGGCGAAGGCGCGCCTGACCGCCTACGAGCAGCTCCTCGCGGATGCCAACGACGCGAAGGGTCCTGCCGCGCGGGAGCTTGAGATCGCGATCCCGCCCGGACCACGACTCGGCGACCAGGTGATCGAGGTGGCGCACCTCCGCAAGGGCTACGGCGACCGGCTTCTCATCGAGGACCTGTCGTTCAGCCTGCCGCGCTCGGGGATCGTCGGCATCATCGGCCCGAACGGTGCCGGGAAGACGACGCTCTTCCGGATGCTCGTCGGTCAGGAGCCACCGGACGCGGGAGCGATCACCGTCGGCGACACGGTCGCGATGAGCTATGTCGACCAGTCCCGTGACGCGCTGGACGGCAGCAGGACCGTCTTCCATGAGATCACGGACGGCGTCGAGGTCGTGAAGTCCGGGACGAGGGAGATCCCTGCCCGGGCGTATGTCTCATCGTTCAACTTCCGCGGCAACGATCAGCAGAAGGTCGTGGGCCAGCTGTCCGGTGGCGAGCGGAACCGCGTCCATCTGGCGAAGCTGCTCCAGTCGAACGGCAACGTCCTGCTGCTCGACGAGCCGACGAACGACCTGGACGTCGACACGCTCCGGGCGCTCGAGGCCGGCCTCGAGTCGTTCCCGGGATGCGTCGTCGTGATCAGCCACGACCGCTGGTTCCTCGACCGGATCGCGACCCACATCCTCGCCTTCGAGGGTGACAGCCAGGTCCGGTTCTTCCAGGGCAACGTGAGCGACTACGAGGCGTTCCGGCGTGCCGAGCTGGGAACGAGCGCGGATCAGCCGCACCGCATCCGGTACAAGCGCCTCGTCGCCTGACGCGTCCGCGACGCCAGCGAGGCGGCTGCGTTCATGATGTCCAAAGGGCGGCCGAGGAGGACGCGCAGCGCACGAGGGGAATCGATGACGGCCTCTGACCACGAACCGACCGGCGCAGCGGTCGAGTACTGGTTCTGGACGCTCCATCAGCCCGGACTCGCCCTGCTGGTCGACTTCATTGTCCGGCGCGAACCGGGGACCCTCGAGTTGCGGGTCGCGCGCTGGGTCGACGGCAGCGGCGCCGTCGAGCGCCGGCTCGCGGATGAGTGGTCCGTCGCGGGTCCCACGGTATCGCTCGACGGCGCCCGGCTGGATGCCGACGGTTCCGCCGGCCGAGTCGGGTCGGTCGCCTGGGAGCTCGCCTGGGATCGCGGGCCGCATCTCGTCGATCCGCGGCCGCGCGGGCCGCTCCATCCGCTCGATCTCGAGGCGCTGATCCGGCCGTCGGCGTCCCTGTCCGGCTTCGTCTCCGTCGGCGACCGGCGCTGGGACGTCGATGGTGCGCCCGGCATGCTCGATCACTACTGGGGCCCGCGGCTGTTCGACCGCTGGGCCTGGATCTCCGCGACGGGTTTCGTCGATGCTCCGGATCGACGGGTCGAGGCGTTCGTCGCGCGGTCGACGATCTTCGGTCGGACGCCTTCGATCCTGCCGCTTGGCTACCTGTGGGTGGGCGACGCCGATGAGAGTCAGATCACGATCTCGCCCGTGACCGGCGTGGTCCGATCCCGGCGCGACGGCGATCGCATTCGGCTGCAGTCGCTGCGTCTCGACGGCAAGCGCCACGACCTCGAGTGCTGGGCGCCGGCGGAGTCCTTCGTGGACCTCGCCGAGGGGATCCGGACGAGCCTGTTGGGCAACGCCGTGCTCGACGGTCATCAGGCGCGGCCCGGAACGGTGGGCCTCGAGTTCCGCGGGTCATAGCCGCGCGGATCCGCACGAGCGTGGCCGTCAGGCGGCTCCGCCGAGGACTCTGACGTCGACGGCGGGCAGGTTCGTCCACCACCGGCCATAGCGCCGATAGATGCCTGGTTCGCGATCGGCCAGGAATGCGCGCAGGCCCTGCGCCTCGGCGTCGAGCCCGGTCCAGTCGGCCGTCGTCAGCGGCCGAAGCGCGGTGACCTCGATGCCGGCGTCGACCGGCCGCCAGACGCCGGCAACGGCGCCATCGACGAGGACCGCCGGCAGCGTGTCGCCGTTGCTCCGGGCGATCACCCGGCGGTACGCCGCCGGGATGAGCCGCGTGCGATCGGCGTAGGCGAGCAGGACGCTGTCCCACATCCCGAGCAGCCGTGGGGGCGCGCTCGCCTCCTCGTCGGCGATCGGGCCGCCGCGAACATCGATCAGCGACGCGCCGCCAGGACCGGCGATCGTGACGATCTCGTCGCCGAGCGCCTCGACGGCGGCCCGGATGAGCGGCCGCTTGATCAGGCAGAACTGGGCGATGTCCTGGACGGTCGCCGGCCCGAACCCCTGCAGGTAGCGACGGACGAGCGTTGATGCGGCCGAGGCGGCGTCACCGAAGCCGGACTTGTGCGGCGACGCCCGGAAGCTGGGGCGGGGGCCGAAGCTCCATGGGCCGCCCGTCGGCGCATGAACGATGGGCGCGTACTGCCGGAGTGCCCACCAGACGTAGGGCTCGACAGACTTGCCAATGTGCTCGCGAACCCACGCGTCGCCCTCGGCGTTCGTCCTCGGTCCCGCGGCGAACGCCAGCGCGGCCGGGACGATCGCATCCGCGCCGTCCGGCGTCAGGCCGGTTGCCCGGAAGCGCCGGTCGTTCAGTCGGGCCGCTCGCAGGGTTGGCTGCATGGCGTCGTGGAAGGAGGGATAGTCGTCGGCCGTGACGGCGTGGAGCGTCACCCGCATCAGCGTTGCCTTGATGATCGCGTGGTCGCGAAAGGCGCGATCGACATCCGCCGGGTCGAGGTCCTGGACGCGGTTCCACAACGCCACATACGGCGAGGCCGGCTCCTGGGCCTGGAGGGCGACCACCCGCCGAACCGCGTCGACCACGTCGATCGAGGCACGCTCGAGAAGGAGCTGCCGGGCGAGGGTCGTGCGATTCAGCTGGCGCGCCGTGAGCGCGTTCGTGCCGGTCAGCAGGAGTGGTTCCGGCGGGCGGTCAGGGTGCGCGGCGCGGGGACGGATGCCGCCGCGGTCGCGTTGCCCGGCGCGGTCGAGGCATGGAGTGCGTTCGCGGCGTCGGGCGCGGCCTCAGTCATCCGCCCGCCAGATGTACGGCGGCTCGACCCCATGCGAGCCGAGGAGCTGGGCGATCTCGCCGACGTGGTACGCGTCGTGAGTGAGCAGCCGTTGCAGGATCGACGACTTCGTGTGGAGCTGCCGTTGGCCGGCGAACCAGCGCTCGACTTCGTCGTCGAGATCGCCGGGCGTCCATCGATCGAGGACGCCGTCGATGATCGCGAACGTGCTGTCGAGCGCGTCGACGAGCTCCTCAGCGGAGCGGGGACGGTCGAGGTCATCCTCCCAGCCGTC
>JBPYEM010000421.1:0-3826 GCA_051985205.1 Candidatus Limnocylindrales bacterium
CTATCGTCACGTCAAGATGGTCGAGCGCACGATCGGGACGAAGGCCGGCACGGGCGGCTCCGCGGGGGTCGAGTACCTGCGGACGACGCTGTTCCAGCCGATCTTCCCGGACCTCTGGGCGATCCGGGACCGGCTGTGACGGTCGACGACGAGCTGGAATCGGACGCCGCGTCGCCCTCTGTGGGCGAGTCGAAGCTGCCCGCACGGCCCGTGCAGCCCGGCGTCATGGACGCCTTCGAACGGATCCAGCCGATCCTCGCCGTCGTGATCATGGTGTCGACGTTCCTGCTGCTCCCGCAGCCCTTCGCCGTCAGCCTGATCGGGCTCGTCTGGCTCGGGACGACACGGATCAGCCGCGGCCGGCGGTTCCTCGGGCTGACGTTGACCGAGGCGCTCGCATGGTCGGCGACGCTCGTGATCGTGTTCCTCTGCCTCGCGATCGTCCTGTATTCGATCGGTGGCTCCTCGCAGTGAGCCAGCCGGTGCCCCACGAGGAGCGGTTCGACAACGGCCTCGTCAAGCTGAGCGGCGAGCACCTCGACGGCGAGATGCACGGCGCGTGGTCGTTCTATCGACGCGACGGTTCGCTCATGCGATCGGGTGAGTTCGACCGCGGCCGCCAGATCGGCACCTGGCGGACATACGACCGGGCGGGCAACGTCGTGAAGGAGACCACCTTCCCGCCCGATTGACGAAGCGGAGCGCGGGAGGCGGCGGGCGGACTGATGCGCGGCGGCGCGACTCGCTCGGCATGGGCCGTCAGTGGGCGTCGCCCGGGAACGGCTCGGACGAGATCCATCGACCACCGTCACCCGGCTCAAGGATCCGGTGCCGGCCGGTCGCGAGGTCCCATTCGTTGCGCCGGAAGCGGACCTGTCGATCGCCGAGGAGGATCAGGACGTACGCCGGATCGCCGCGGCCGGTGAGGTGGCCGTGGTCGTGGACGTCGTCCGGCGGGAGCAGCGTCGCGACGTCGGACCCGTGGAGGGAGCGGTCCTCGGCGAGCTCGATCTGGAGCGCGGCATCCCCGTCCTGGTGGACCCGCCAGCGCCGATGCGTCTCGACGCCACGGATCGGGCTGATCGCGACCCACGTCCCGTGATCGTGGACGGCGCTCATCTGACCCGCCAGCCGGTGGACCAGGGTCAACCGCGGGCCGCGCTCCGGGTCGTGGATCGGGACGGCCCCGCTGCGTCCGTTCAGGCGGGCGATCCAGCGGGCGAGATAGTCGGAATCGCCGGCCAGGTCGGTCAGGGCGGCCCCGATCGCCGCGAGATCCGGAGTCGGCTCCGCGGCCGGTCCCGCGATCCGCTCGAAGAGCGCCCGAACGGGCGGGTCCAGGACGTCCGTCGTCATCGCGACATTCTGGCCCAACCCGCAGCGTCACGGCGACGGGCGACAATCAGGGCGAGATGACGAACCCCGCCGTGCGGTCGCCGATCGGTGCGAGCCTGACGCTCGCCGAGCTCGAGGCGGAGCCCTACGCGGCGTTCGCTCGTTTGCGCATCCGCGAGCCGGTCTCGTGGGTCCCGGCGCTGGGCGGCTGGATCGTGACCCGCCGGGATCTCTGCGTCGCGGTCATGCGCGACGCTGGCACGTTCACCGTCGATGACCCGCACTTCTCGACCGCGCAGGTTGTCGGCCCGAGCATGCTGTCCCTCGATGGCGAGGAGCATCGACGCCACCGAGACCCGTTCTCCCGGGCCTTCCTCGCGCCGGATACCCGCGTACGGTTCGCCGGCGAGATCGCGGCGGAGGCAGGTCGCCTGGTCGAGCGGCTGACGCCCGGTGGCGGCGCGGACGTCCGCCGCGACCTTGCCGGCCCGCTCGCGGTCAACGTTGTCGTCGCGGCCCTCCGCCTGATGGATGCCCCGACGGACATCGTGCGCGACTGGTACCGCGAGATCGTCGCGGCCGTCGATCGCGTCTCGGTCGGCGGCGAGATCGGACCCGGGGCCCGGCGGGCGGTCGAGGATCTCGGCCGGAGCGTGGATCGGACGGTTCAACGGGGCGATGGCGTTTTGGCGATGGCCGCCGAGGCGATCGATCGGCGGGCCGTCGCCTCGAATGCCGCGGTGATGATGTTCGGCGGCATCGAGACGGCCGAGGGCATGATGACGAGCCTCTTCTGGCACGTCCTGTCCACGCCCGGCGCCGCCGAGGCGCTTCGATCCGACCCGTCGCTCGTCCCGAACGCGGTCGAGGAGTCCCTCCGCCTCGAACCGGCGGCCTCGCGGGTGGACCGCTATGCCACCGCCGACGTCGAGCTCGGCGGTGCACCCATCGCCCGGGGCGATCTCGTGATCGTGTCGCTCACGGCCGCGAACCGCGACCCGGCGACCTTCATCGAACCGGACCGGTTCGACGTGGGGCGCCCGAATGCGCGGTCCCACCTGACGTTCGCGGTCGGTCCGCACGCCTGCGTCGGCATCCATCTGGCACGCCTCGAGGCCCAGTCGGCGCTCGAGACCGCCCTGGAGCACTGGCGGGATCTCCGCCTCGACGCGGGCGCCACGCCACCGACGGGCCTCATCTTCCGAAAGCCCGACGCGCTGCCGGTGAGCTGGACCTCAGGCTGAGGGTCTTGCCTCGATCTCGCGCTTCCGCCGGCCGACGAAGGCCTCGATCGCATCGGCCCGATCCGCGGGCAGCGCGGGCGGCTCGAACTCCGCCAGGAGCCGCTTCCAGATCCCGTTGGCGCGCTCCGTCGCGGTTCGCCCGCCGTCCTCGGCCCACGTCTCGTAGTTGCGCCAGTCGGACACGATCGGCCGGTAGAACGCGGTCTCGTATCGCTCCAGCGTATGGGCCGCACCGAAGAAGTGGCCGCCCGGTCCCACCTCGGCGATCGCCTCGAGACCCAGCGACGGCTCGTCGACCGCGACCGGCTGCAGGACCTCGGACATCATCTGGAGGATCTCGGCATCCACGATCAGCTTCTCGTACGAGGCGGTCAGCCCGCCCTCGAGCCAGCCCGCGCCCTGGTAGAGAAGGTTGACGCCGCCCATCACGGCGCCCCAGACCGCCATCTCGGACTCGTAGGCCGCCTGGGCGTCGACCACGACGGACGCCGTCGCGTTCGACGATCGCCATGGCAGACGGTAGCGCCGCGCCATCTGGCCGGAGGCGATGGCGCCCTTCACGTATTCCGGCGTCCCGAACGCCGGCGAGCCGGTTCGCATGTCGACGTTCGAGGTGAACGCGCCGTAGACGACCGGTGCCCCGGGCCGGACGATCTGGGTCAGCGCGACGCAGAAGAGGGCTTCGGCGTTCTGCTGGGCGATGGCTCCGGCGAGCGTCACCGGCGTCATCGCCCCGGCGAGCGTGAACGGGGTCGCGACCACGGCCTGGCCCGCTTCCGCCATCGCGATCAGGCCGTCGCCCATCGGCCCGTCGAGGCGGAGCGGCGAGTTGGTGTTGATGATCGTGATCAGGCTCGGCTCGTCCTCGAGCTCATTGCGCGAGATGCCACGACCGAGCGTAGCGATCTCCAGCGCGTCGTCCACGACCTGCGACCCGAAGCCGAGGCAATGCCACGTCTTGTCGAGCGTGGCAGCAAGGAACGCGTACATGTCGAGGTGGCGTGTGGCGACCGGAAGATCGGTCGGCTCGAGCGGTCCGCCGGCCTCCTGGTGGATCACGTTGAGCGCCGAGATCAGCCGGACATAGTCCTGGAAGTCGGCCCAGTTGCCGGCGCGACGCCCGCGGTCGAGGTCGGAGGCGAAGGCCGGACCGCCGACCGACGAGAAGACGAGATGGCGGCCGCCGAGGACGACGCTCCGCTCGGCGTTCCGGGCGTGGAGCATGAACTCCGCGGGCGCCGTCGCGA
>JBPYEM010000422.1:0-2171 GCA_051985205.1 Candidatus Limnocylindrales bacterium
ACCATCGGGATCCGGTCGAACCCCTCGGCCCGGACCGCACCGCCCGAGCGGGGGATCCCGGCGAGCGCCGCCGAGTCACGGCCGCTCAGCGTCCCGACCCAGATCCCCTCCTTGACGATGTCGACCGGGTGGGCGGGCGTGCCCTCGTCGTCGTAGCCGAAGCTGCCGAGCGCACCGGGCAGCGTTGCGTCCGCGGTGATGTTCATCAGCTCCGAGCCGAAGCGAAGCGAGCCGAGCTGGCCGAGGTCCAGCCACGAGGTCCCCGCGAAGGCGGCCTCCCAGCCGAGGATCCGGTCGAGCTCCGTGGCATGCCCCACGGACTCGTGGATCTGGAGCGCCATCTGCTCGCTGCCGAGGATCAGGTCCGTCGCGTCCAGGGACGGGCACGGGTCGGCCGTCAGGAGCGCCTTCGCCTCGTCCGCGATCCGCGCCGCGTTGCCCGGCAGGTCCAGCTCCCGGACGAGCTCCCAGCCGCGCGTCCCATACTGGCCGCGGATCCCCGGATAGCTGCGCCGCTGTGTCTCGCGCTCACCGACGACCGTGGCGCTCATCGCGGCGCCCGTCTCGACGATGTGCTGGTCGACGGCGGTGCCCTCCGACGACACGAACCACTTGCGCGTGTCCCAGACCCGATGGCTCGCCTCCGCGATGTCCGCGCCGTGGGCCTGCATCTCGCGGGTCACGCCGTCGAGGAGATCGCCCTTCTCGGCGAGGCTGACCGTCCACGGATCCTCCAGGCATGTGCTTTCCCAGCTCCCGGTCACCGGTCGCTCCGGGGTGAGCCGGAGGTCCGCGCCGGCGACCTGGGTCGAGGCCCGGGCGACGGCGGCCGCTTCCTCGCCGGCTCTCCGGGCGGCGGCCGGTCCGACGTCCGGGACGGCGAAGAAGCCCCAGCTGCTGCCGATCAGCGCCCGGACGCCGACGCCGGCGCGGTCCTCGCGCTCGAGCGCCTCCACGACTCCGTTCCGGGCGCTCATCGCCTCGGTCCGGACCTCCATCACTCGCGCGTCGGCGTAGGTCGCACCGGCGGCGAGGGCGGCCTCGACGGCCTGCTTCGCGACGTCCTGCATGGTCGGAAGCGTAGGCAGATCAGCTCGTTCGCGCGTTGCAAGCCGGTCGGGCAGCATTGCCGGCGATGGACCTCACCGGCTGGCTCGGCGCGCTGATCCTGGGCGTCGTCGCCCTGTGGGTGCTGCTGCTCGTCGCCCTCTGGCTTCTCCGACCGAAGGGCGTCCGCGCCCGAGACCTCGTGCGGCTCGGACCGGACGTGGTGCGGCTGGGTCGTGACCTCGTCGCGGACGGGACGACGCCGGGCCGGGTCCGTCTGGCACTGGTCGTGCTCGTCGCCTGGATCGTGAGCCCGATCGACCTCATCCCGGAGTTCATCCCGGTCCTGGGGCCGCTGGACGACGCGATCGTGACGGTCCTGGTCCTGCGCTACGTCCGGCGGGCGCTCGGCGATGACGCACTTCGGGCGCGTTGGCGGGGGACGGGCGAGGGCTTCGAAACGCTGCTCCGGGTCATCGGCTGAGGCCGCCCTCGGCGAGGGCGCGCCGCGCGGATGTCGGCAGCACGGCGAGGTCGGCAGAGCGTCGGAGGTAGTCGATGATGACCTCGTCGTCGAGGTCGATCTCCGGGGCGAACGTGAAGTACCGGAACTGCTTGAGGCGCTCCTGCGCTCCCTGGAGGAGATCGCCCGGATCCGCAAGGAGCACGCCGTTCTGGAAGCCGAGGTGGATGTGCTTCCGCTCCGGCCCGATCCAGGCGAACGTCCGTTTCGCTCGCCGATCGGGAAGGCCGTAGCCGATCCAGCTCCAGCCGCTGCGAACGCCTTCGACCGCGGCCGGGACGGCGATCCGGATCAGCTCCCGGAGGCGGAGGCCGGTCTCGCGGATGGCCGGCGGATAGCGCTCGAAGAAGACGTCGACGGGCAGCTCGTCCGGGGCGAGGACGGGGTCGTCGTCGGTCATCGCCTGCTGCGGTCGCTCATCGGAGGCTGGCCCGTCATCCCGCGATCATCGGCGCGGATCACGCCGGACGCTGTCAGGTTTGGCTCGTCCCGGCGACGTCGGCCTCACCGAAGAGCCTGGTGGGACGGACACGGACGACGAGCTCGCCCGGGACGCCGTTGCGCTTGCCGAACTCCTCCGCCCGCTCCTCGCCCATGTACT
>JBPYEM010000423.1:0-2997 GCA_051985205.1 Candidatus Limnocylindrales bacterium
TCCAGACGGCCTTCCCCGCGCGAAGCGCCGCCTCGATCAGCGCGGCATGCGTGTCCGTCGGGGTCGCAATCAGGACGGCCTCGACGCCGGGCTCGTGGATCGCCGCTGCCGGATCGGTCGACATCCCGTCGGCGGCCGCGAGATCGCGACCGAGCGCGGCATGTGCCGGGTCCGGGTCCGCGACGACGACCACGTGCGCGTTCGCGATCCCGGCCAGGTTCCGGAGATGGGTCTGGCCCATCCGCCCGGCGCCCAGGAACGCGACGCCGATCCGAGCCGGATCGCGCGGCCGGAACGCAGCGCCCCGGACGTCCGGGTCCGGCGCGCGGCTGACGGCCGCGTCCGCCGTCACGCCAGGTCCTGGCGCTGCTTCGCGACGGCCTCCTCGTATCGTTCGCGGGCGGCGTTGACCGTCTTCGATCCGCTGACCTCCGCCGGGGGAACGTCCCACCACGATTCGTAGCCCGGAACGCGCTTGTCCGGCGAGACGAGGACGTGGATCACGGTCGGCCGGTCGACCGTCCGCGCCCGCTCGATCGCCGCCCGGATCTCGTCGGGCGTCGATGCCGTGATGCCGAGGGCACCCATCGCCTCCGCGTGCTTCGCGAAGTCGATCGGAACGTAGTCGCCGTCCAGCCGGTTCGATGCCGGATCCCGGAACCGCAGCTCGTTGCCGAACTGGGGGACGCCGACGTTCCAGGCGAGGTCCTTGATGCACTGGTAGCCGTGGTTGTCGAACACGACGACGGTGATCGGCAACCGCTCGGCGACGCCCGTGACGATCTCGGAGTTCAGCATCAGGTAGGTCCCGTCACCGATCGCCACCACGACCTCGCGTTCCGGGTCGGCGAGCTTCACGCCGAGACCGGCCGGGATCTCGTAGCCCATGCACGAGTAGCCGTACTCGAGGTGGTACGCCTTCGAGTCCTCCGGCCGCCACAGCTTGAGCAGGTCGCCGGGCAGCGATCCCGCCGCGCAGATCACCGTCGCGTGCCCGCCGACGGCGTCGTTGACGATCCCGATCACCTCCGGCTGGGCAAGCTCCGGCGTCTCGCCGGACGGCGTGCGATGGTGGTCGACGCGGGCGTCCCAGGCCTCCTTCAGGTCGCCGATCCGGTCGCGTTCGGCCGTCGAGGTTCCGGTCCCGCCGCGGGTCACGAGGGCGTCCGTCAACGCCCCGAGGGTCTCCCGGGCATCGGCGACGATCGGAACGGCCCGCAGCTTCGAGGCGTCGAACGGGTTGACGTTGATGCCGACGAACGTCGCGTCCTCGTTCTCGAAGATCGACTTCGAGGCGGTGACGAAATCGCCGAGCCGCGTCCCGAGCGCGATCACCAGGTCTGCGGCCTTCGCCAGCCGGTTCGCGGCCAGCCCGCCGTTCGCCCCGACGGGACCGACGTTCATCGGGTGGTTCCAGGCCACCGCACCCTTGCCCGCCTGCGTCTCCGCAACGGGGACGCCGAACCGCGTCGCGAACGCGTCGAGCGCCCCCTCCGCGCCGGAGTAGATCGCGCCGCCGCCGGCGACGACGAGCGGATGCCGAGCGGAGGCGATGAGATCGGCGGCGCGGGCGAGCATCTCCGGCTCGGGCCGCGGACGCCGAACGTGCCACACGCGACGCTCGAAGAAGCGGTCAGGCCAGTCGTAGACCTCCGCCTGGACGTCCTCCGGCAGGGAGATCGTGGCCGCTCCCGTGTCCGCGGGATCGGTCAGGACGCGGAAGGCTTCGGGCAGGCTCGACAGGAGCTGCTCGGGCCGCGAGATCCGATCGAAGTAGCGCGAGACCGGCCGGAAGGCGTCGTTGACGGAGACATCGTGCTCGACCGGATGCTCGACCTGCTGCAGGACCGGATCCGGGACGCGGTTCGCGAAGTAGTCCGACGGGAAGAGCAGGACCGGGAGGCGGTTCACGGTCGCCGCCGCGGCGCCGGTGATCATGTTCGTCGCCCCCGGTCCGATCGAGCTCGTGCAGGCGAACGTCTGGAGCCGGTTCTTGTGCTTCGCAAAGGCCGCTGCGAGGTGGACCTGGGCCTGCTCGTTCTGTGGTCGGTAGAACGGCATTTCGCACCGCGCCCCGAGCTCCTCGAGCGCCTGGCCAAGCCCGGCGACGTTGCCATGACCGAAGATCCCCCAGACCCCGGCGATGAACCGACTCTCCCGGCCATCACGCTCGACGTACTGCTGGGCCATGAAGGACACGATGGCCTGGCCAACGGTCATCCGGGTCGTGCTCACGCCTGCCTCCGCTCGCTCTGGACTCGCGATCACTCTACGCGGCCGGAGCAGGCGGCCGCGGCGACGTGCGACACGCGACCGTCACGCGAGCGCGAGGCCGATCGCGGATCATGTCGAGCGATGACCGAGCGGTTCGTCACCCGCGGTTTCGTCGGTCGGCGGCAGACGCCTGCCGCCGACGGGGGCGACCTCGCGGCGAGGACCCCGCCGGGCCAGTACCTCACGACGGATTTCCCGGTGCTGTCGGCCGGCCCCACGCCGACCACACCGCTCGACCGCTGGACGTTCTCGATCGAAGGCCTCGTCCGGGAGTCCGTCACCTGGAGCTGGGACGCGTTCACCTCGCTGCCGGCCCGCGATTGGACCGTCGACATCAGCTGTGTCACGAAGTGGACGAAGCTCGACATGCGGTGGCGAGGCGTGAGCGTCGACACGCTGCTGGAGGCCGTCGACCTGCAGCCGGCCGCCGCGTTCGTGATTGCCTGGTCCGACGGCGGCTATCGGACGAACCTTCCGATCGGCGACGTGCTCAACGGTGGGGCGTTCGTCGCCTGGGAGTACGACGGCGGCCCGCTCTCGCCGGAACACGGCGGCCCGGCGAGACTCGTCGTCCCCGCCCGCTATTTCTGGAAAAGCGCGAAATGGATCCGTGGGATCCGGCTCGTCGCCGAGGACATCCCCGGCTTCTGGGAGTCCCTCGGCTACCACAACCGCGGCGATCAATGGCTCGAAGAGCGCTACAGCGGCGATTGAGCGGGCCGC
>JBPYEM010000424.1:0-4215 GCA_051985205.1 Candidatus Limnocylindrales bacterium
CTCGACGAGCGCGGTCTGAGCGGAGACCGTCGTCGCTGCGTACGCCGCTCCGGCGATGAAGGCGAGCGCGACGACGATCGGGATCAGCGGCGACGTTTCGACGGCGGTTGACCCGCCGAACGAGGCAACCGCGGCCATCGCGACCGCCAGGATCGAGAACGTCGTTAGCGCGGCTTCGGCGGCCCGGCGACGGGGCACGGTTGCGCCGAACCGGTTGAGCCCGAACACCCCGGCGACGACCCCAAGGCCGAGCGGCAGGACGACGACGATCAGGTCTTTCGGGTTGAGTCCGAGCGACACCGCGAGGTTCGGCCCGAGGACACCGACGACGCCGACCAGCGACGCCGACGCCGCCAGATGGACGAGCGGTCGGCCGATCTCCCGATCGCTTGCGATCGCCGCGAACCCGTCGCGGAGCTGGCCGAGGACGCCCGCGATCGTCCGTCGGGCGAGATCCCCGCGACCGGTCGGAACCGACCGCAGCCGCTCGATCGGAGGCGAGGCGGGGAGCTGCAGCGTGACCAGCGTCGCGGCGCCGTAGAAGATCGCGACGACCGCGATCACGAACGACGGGCCGGCGAGCGTCACGATCAGCGGACCGAGGAACGCAAAGCCGATCGCGAACGACGCCTGCAGGGTGAGGTTGAAGATCCCCATCGCCGCTTCGAGCTGCGGCTTCGGGACGATGCGCGCGATCATCGAGCCCTCCGCCGGAGTGAGGACCACGGTCGTCAGGCTGATCCCGAAGTTGAACAGCAGCAGGACCGGGACGTTGGCGCCGGCCATCGCGAGGCCGACGGTCAGGGCCGTCCGGATCGCGTTCGGGACGATCAGGGCCCACCGAACGTCGAGCCGGTCGACGAGGACGCCGGCGACGGCCGAGAGCACGACCGTCGGGACGGTGAATGACATCACGAGGGCGCTGACCGCGGCGTTCGATCGCGTGGTCGCGAAGACGAGGATCGTCAACGCGTAGAGCGACATGTTGCCGCCGACCTGGGTCGACGCCTGGATGAACCAGAGCCGACCGAAACGCCGGTCGCGCAGGAGCGGCCGGAACCCCGCGGCGGTCATCCCGCCAAGTGTGCCGCCCGCTCACGCGGCGATGCAGCCGGTTCCGGGCTCCGGCGCCTCACGCTGCCGGCGACGACCCGGAGAGGAGTACCGTCTCGGGCGTGAATGCGGGGACCGGCACTCCGACGGCGGCGAACAGCGTCCTCGCCCGGCTCGCGGGCATCGGGGCTGACCCGGCGGACGATGAGGAGACTCGCGCGAGCAAGGCGTCGCTCGTCCTGATCTCGCTCCTCATCCTGCCGGTGTCGATCGTCTGGGGAACGCTCTACCTGGCGTTCGGGTCGCCCGTCGGCGTCGTGCCCTTCATCTACTTTGCGATCCTCGCCGGAGCCATCCTCATCTTTGCCCGCACGCGCGACTTCCGGTTCCTGCTTCGGGTCAACCAGGTCGACGTCATGCTCGCCACGACGCTGTCGATGATCCCGCTCGGTGGCTTCCTCGCCGCCGGCGGCGTCGGCCTCTGGGAGATCCTCGCGCCGCTCGCGGCGCTCGTGTTCGGCGACGTCCGCTCCGCGATCCGCTGGTACGTGGCCTACGCGGTCGTCTTCCTCGGCTCCGGCATCGCTGGCGAGCTCCTGGGCGGCGTGCGGCCGGCCCCGCCGACCTGGTTCACGAGCGCGATGCTCGCCCTCAACGTGACGGTCGGCGGGACGATGGTGTTCACGCTCCTCGCGCTGTTCGCGAAGCAACGCGGTGACGCGCTGGCTGCGCTTCGCGGCGAGCAGGCCAAGGCCGAGAACCTGCTGCTGAACATCCTCCCGAGCTCGATCGCCGACAAGCTCAAGGACCACAGCCAGACGATCGCCGACCAGTTCAGCTCTGCGTCGATTCTGTTCGCCGACGTCGTCGATTTCACGCCGATGGCGGAGCAGCTCGCCCCGGCCGACGTGGTCGGGCTGCTCGACCATCTCTTCAGCCACTTCGACGAGCTCGCCGAGCGATACGGCCTCGAGAAGATCAAGACGATCGGCGACTGCTACATGGTCGCGGCCGGCGTGCCGACGCCGCGTCCTGACCACGCCCGGGCGCTCGCCCTGATGGCGCTCGACATGGTCGACACGATGCGCTCCAGCGACGACGTCGGGCATCTCGGCATGGAGCTGCGGATCGGGATCAACTCCGGTCCCGTGGTCGCCGGCGTCATCGGCCGCAAGCGATTCCTGTACGACCTCTGGGGCGATGCGGTCAACACCGCGAGCCGGATGGAGTCGCACGGAACCCCGGGGCGGATCCAGATCACCGAGGCGACCTACGAGCTGATCCGCGACGAGTTCGAGTGCGTCCCGCGGGGAACGATCACGGTGAAGGGCAAGGGCGAGATGGAGGCCTGGTACGTCGTCGGTCGACGAGAGCCCGAAACCGCGCCGGAAGCGAAGGAAGCGGTGGCCGGTCCCGTCGTCGCCGGCCCCGTGACGACAGGAGAGCTCCATGCCTGACTACCCGAAGCTGCTCGAGAAGCTCGGCTCCGATGGCCTCGACGAGCTCCGCCGGCTGATTGCCGACGAAATCGCGAAACGCCCGGATCGCCGCGACCTGCCACCGTCACTGCCGAACCGGCCGACGACGCCGGGCCCCGACGAGGACATTCGGCCGCGGAGCTGACGAGCGGCAGCCTGGGACGCGCCCGGTGCGCCACCGCCCATGGTCCCAACGGGTCCCCTCCCCCGAACGAACGGACCCTAGGAGTGCGTCCCGGCACCACGTAGCGTCCGGCTCGTTCGCGCCTGCCATCGGTGCGAAGACGACCCATGAGACGCCCGACGCTCCCGGCCGTCGCCCGCCCCGGTCTTCGCGCCGGTGTGCTGTTCATGTCCTCGATCCTGGTCGTGGGCACCGCCGTCGCGGTGTCGACGAACGTGTCGGATCATCTCGCCACGGCCGCGGTCGACGAAGCCGTCGCCTCGACGGAGGCCGTGGTTCGCGGGTTCGTCGACCCGATGGTCAGCGGCAGCCTCGCCTCGCTGTCGACCGATCAGCTGGCGAACGTCGACAGCGAGCTCGAACACCTCGTCGCCTCCGGGAAGATCGTCCGGATCAAGATCTGGGCGGCCGATGGCACGGTGGTCGCCTCGGACCTCGCGGCGCTGCGGGGCAAGAAGTTCGAGGCGGACGACGATCTCGCGGACGCCATGAACGGAGAGGTCGTGACCGGCTTCTCCGACGCGAGCGCCGACGAGAACGAGTTCGAGCGCGGCCTGGCCGACCGGTTCCTCGAGATGTACCTCCCGCTCCAGCCGCGCGGCGCCGCCGCCCCGGTCGGCGTCTACGAGATCTACCAGGACGCGGCGCCGATCGAATCCCAGATCGACCAGACCCGCCGTGACGTCCTCCTGATCGTCGGTGCCCTTGGCGTCGCGCTCCTCGTCCTGCTCTTCCTGGCGTTCTCCGGCGCCTCGCGGCTGATGGCCCGCCAGAACCGCGACCTGCGCCGGAGCGAAGAGCGGTTCCGGTCGCTCGTCCGGAACTCGAGCGACGTCCAGCTGATCGCGGATGGCGACGGCAGGATCAAGTACGAGAGCGCGGCAGTGGAGCGAGTCCGCGGCTTCAGGCCGGAGGATCGCGTCGGCCGCCACGTCCTCGACGACATCCATCCCGACGACCGAGAGTGGGCCGCCCAGCTGGTCCAGGACGTCGGCCGCACGCCGGGCGCCCAGGTCACCGCGGAGCTCCGGGTGCGGCACGCGGACGGCTCCTGGCTCGTGATCGAGGCGGTCGCCAAGAACCTCATCGATGACCCCGCGGTCGGCGGGGTCGTCGTCAACTATCGCGACGTGACAGCCCGCAAGTCGCTCGAGGACGAGCTCAAGCGCCAGGCGTTCCACGACTCCCTGACCGGCCTTGCGAACCGGGCGCTGTTCGCCGACCGGCTCGCCCACGCGATCTCGCGCGCCGAGCGCTCGCCGACGGAGCTCGCGGTCCTCTTCGTCGATCTCGACGACTTCAAGACAGTCAACGACAGCCTGGGCCACAGCGAGGGCGACCAGCTGCTCATCGCGGTCGCGGACCGCCTCCGGTCCGGCGTCCGATCCGGCGACACGATCGCCCGGATGGGCGGCGATGAGTTCGCGGTGCTGCTCGAGGATCGGTCCGAGGACGAGACGCCGGTCGAGGTCGGCCGGCGACTCCTCGCCCAGCTCGAGG
>JBPYEM010000425.1:0-4367 GCA_051985205.1 Candidatus Limnocylindrales bacterium
TCCTCTGCCCGGACGTGTCCGCCGACCAGTGCGACAAGATCGCCACGGGCGGCTACCACGTCACGACGACGCTCGACTGGACGATGCAGGCGAAGGTCGAGAAGTGGCTCTACGCCGCGGGCCGCGCCCCGAACCTGACGGACACGTCGTCGATCCTGCGGAACCTGAAGATCCCGACCGCGGATTGGGGCTGGCTGAAGAACCTTCGCGGCAAGAACCTGAACAACGCCGCGTCGGCCGTGATGGACTACCGGACCGGTCAGGTCCTCGCCTACGCCGGCTCAGCGGGCTTCAACGCCCGCGGATCGAGGCGGTTCCAACCCCAGTTCGACGTCCTGTCCGACGGCTGGCGGCAGCCCGGCTCCTCGATCAAGCCGATCAACTACTCGATCGGCATCGAGGACCACACGATGACGGCGGCGACGCTGTTCATGGACGTCACCACGGACTTCGGCGGCAAGTTCATCCCGACCCAGGCTGACCACTACGAACGCGGTCCCGTCCGGCTGCGCGAGGCGCTCCAGTTCTCGCTCAACATCCCGTCGATCAAGGCCGGCCTGATGAACGGCCTGGACCACTTCTACAAGCGGTCGGCGGACTTCGGCATCCATTACGTTCCGGGCTCGGTCCCGGTGACGTCGATGTCGATCGGGACGCTCGAGGTCCACCCGATCGACATGGTCAGCGCCTACGGTGCGATCGCCAACGGCGGCATCCTCGCGCCACGGACGATGATCCTCAAGGTCACGGACACGAACGGGAACGTGATCTGGCCCGACCCGAGCGCGAAGCCCCAGGTCGGCACGCAGGTGATCAGCCCCCAGACCGCGTTCATCATCACGGACATCCTGGCTGGCAACACGCAGGTCAAGGTGAACAAGTTCTGGGGCGAGTGGGCAGTGTACGACGGCAAGACCCGCCGGCCGGCCGCCTACAAGACGGGCACGACGAGCGACAACCGCGACGTCCATGCGTACGGCTTCCTGGCGCCGCCGAAGGACCCGCAGGCTCCGGCGCTCGTGGTCGGCGTCTGGATGGGCAACAGCGACAACACCCCGGACACGGACACCCTCTCGCTCGGGTCGTCCGCGCCGTTGTGGTCCCGGATCCTGGCGGACGTCAGCAAGGGGATGCCGATCGTCGACTTCACCCGTCCGAAGGGCCTCGTGACGGAGCAGATCGATGCGATCACCGGCTACGCCCCCGGGCCGTTCACCTCCAAACGGATCACGGAGTACTTCATCCCCGGCACGGAGCCGAAGCAGCCGGATGACTTCCACCACTCGGTGACGATCGATGCGGCGAGCGGCCTGCTGTGGCAGGACGGCTGCGTCGGGCCGATGGAGACGGTCGGGGCGATCGACTACAGCCAGATCGAGGCGGCGTGGCCGGCCTGGCAGAAGGCGGACAACGCCTGGATGCGGCGAGCGGCGCGCGGCTCCGGGGTGGGTGGCGGACCGAAGGGCAGCCGGACGTCGTTCTTCTACGGCCAGGGCTTCTTCCCGTTCGGGAAGACGTGGGGTGGGGTCTTCGCGCCGACGCAGCTCTGCCCGCTCGCGCCACCGCCGAGCCCGCCGCCGTGCGACAACCCGTTCGGGTTGTTCTGCCCACCGGGTCCCACACCGAGCCCCAACCCGAACCCGAACCCGAATCCGTCACCGGGTCATTCCAAGCCGCCGCACTGAGCCTGACGCCGGCGGTCGTCGCCCCCTCGCCGCCGGTCAGAGCTTGACGATCGTCGCCCCGTCGCCGCCTTCGCCGCGTTCGCCCGGCCGGAATGACGCCACGAGTGGATGGCTCCCGGCACGGTCGCGGACCGCATCCCGCAGGGCGCCCGTCCCCAGCCCGTGGATGATCGTGACCTGGTCCAGGCCGGCGAGGGCGGCATCGTCGAGGTAGCGGTCCAGTGCCGCGAGCGCCTCGTCGACCCGAGCGCCACGCAGGTCGAGTGAGGATGCCACTGAGCGTGCCCGCTCCAGCTGGATCGCGCCGATCCCTCCTCCGCGCGTCCTGCCGTCACCCGCTCGAGTGATCCGCGCGTTCCGACCAATCGTCCGGTCCGGGTCCGGCGCCGGCGCCCCGCCGATGACCGGGTCGAGATCGTCCGTCGCGACGCTGATCCGCATCCCACCCGACTCCAGCGTCGCGCGCTTGCCACCGCGCTCGAGGGCGGCGATCCGACCCTCCCAGCCGCCGGTCCGGCTGCGGGCCCGCTCGCCGAGCTGCCACGTTCGAGGCGGTGCGACGATCGGCTCCGGCGGAGCCGCCGTCGCATCCGGCAAGCGCGACAGCTGAGCCTCCGCCCTGGCGACCGCGGCGTCGAGACCGGGCGCCGTGACGGTCTCCCGCTCGAGAGCACGACGGGTCGCCCGGACCTCGTCGCG
This sequence comes from Candidatus Limnocylindrales bacterium, assembly GCA_051985205.1. Taxonomy (GTDB): domain Bacteria; phylum Chloroflexota; class Limnocylindria; order Limnocylindrales; family CSP1-4; genus CF-46. The sequence continues at coordinate 2,385 of JBPYEM010000425.1, forward strand.
GAGGGTGTCGACGAGCTGCTCCGCCTCACGTCGCGCGGAACGGACCGCCTCGTCCCGTTCGCGACGCGCACGCCGCCGCTCCTCGTCGGCCGTCCGGAGCGCTTCGGTCGCGCGCGCCTCGGCGGCCCGCGCGCGTTCGAGGACCTCGCTCGTCTCGCCTTCCGTCTCGCGGATCCGCGCGAGCGTCTCCTCGAAGGCGCGCTGGTTCTCCGTCAGGCGGGATCGCGCGTCCGCGACGATGGCGGCCGCCAGACCCAGCCGCTCCGCGATCGCGAACGCCTGGCTCCCGCCGGGCAGCCCGATCGTCAGCCGGTAGGTCGGTGAGAGCGTCTCGAGGTCGAACTCGACGGACGCGTTCCGGGCGCCGCTCGTCGTGTGGGCGTAGGCCTTCAGCTCCGCGTAGTGGGTGGTCGCGGCAACGAGCGCCCCAGCCCGGATGAAGTGGTCCAGCAGGGCCTGCGCGAGCGCAGATCCCTCCGTCGGATCCGTGCCCGCGCCGAGCTCGTCGAGCAGGACCAGCGTCCCCGGTCCGGCGGCGTCGACGATGCGGGTGATCGAACGGAGGTGGCCGGAGAACGTGGACAGGCTCTGGGCGATCGATTGCTCGTCGCCGATGTCCGCGAAGACGTCCCGGAACACCGGCAGCCGCGAGCCGGCTTCGGCCGGGATATGGAGCCCGGCCTGGTGCATCAGCGAGAGCAGACCGAGCGTCCGCAGGGTGACGGTCTTGCCGCCCGTGTTCGGCCCGGTCACGACGAGCGCCGTGAAGCCGTCGCCGAGGCGGATGTCGATCGGGACCACCCGCCCGCTGAGCCCGGGATGACGCGCGCCCAGGAGCACGACCTCGGGTCGATCGGCGGTCTCCGCGCGGGTCCCGTCGAGGTCGGCGGCGAGGCCGGCCTTGGCCGCCCAGAAGTCGAACCGGGCCAGCGCCCCGAGCGTGTCGCGGAGGGCCGGTGCATTCGCCCCGACGAGGGCCGACAGCTCGTCGAGGATCCGCTCGACCTCCTCCCCCTCCGCGATCTGGGCCTCCCGCCAGGCATTGCCGAGCTCGACCGCCACGAGCGGTTCGACGAACAGCGTTGCTCCGGAGCCGGATGCGTCGTGGACGATGCCCTTGACCCGCGACCGCGCCTCGGCCTTGACCGGCACGACGTACCGGCCGTTCCGGAGGGTGATGATCGGGTCCTGGAGCGCGCCGCCGAGCTCCGACGTCACGAGCGCGTCGAGCCGCCGTCTCAGCCGGTCGTAGGCGACCCGGACCGCCGCCCGGAGCCCGCCGAGCCGGGGTGAGGCCGTATCGAGCAGCTCGCCGGTCGGATCGAACGAGCGGGCGAGCGTCGTCCGGACCGCCGGGAGCGGATGGAGCTCGCGGGCGAGCGCATGGAGGAGCGGCCGGCGGTCGTCGGCGAGCGCGGTCTGGAGACGAACGGTCGCATCGAGCGTATCCGCGAGCTCGAGGAACTGCGCCGGGTCGAGCCGGCCGCCACGGACCGCACGCTCGATCGACGGACCGATGTCGTGAGCCGCGCCCACGCCGACGCCGGGTCGTTCCGAGAGGAGCGCCCGCGCCTGGTCCGTCTCGTCGAGACCACGCGCGACGACGACCGGGTCACGATCGGGCAGCAGCGCCTCGGCGAGCCGGCGCGAGGGCGGAAACGACGTCTTCTCAGCGAGCCGCTCGCGGACGAGCGGGAACTCGAGGAGCGCGATCGACCGAGCGTCCACCGCTCAGCCGGCGTCCCGACCCTGGGACGGGGAGAACCTGATCGCCGGGTCGAGCCGGGGAACCGGGCGGGAGACCGACGGATGACCCGCGATCGTGAACCGCCACGGCACGGTGCTCCAGGGGTCACCCGCGTAGCCGACGCCGACTCGCGGCGAGGTGACCAATGGCGGTGGTGGCTCATCGGCCGGCCGCGGCTCCAGGCGAAGGAGCGAGTCCGCCGCCAGGAGATTCGTGCCCGTCAGCGATCGGTCGAT
>JBPYEM010000426.1:0-2568 GCA_051985205.1 Candidatus Limnocylindrales bacterium
ATACGAGCTCGGCATGCCCTTCACGCCGTACGCGGAGGGTGTCGCGCCCGCTTCGTCGTAAACGATGGTGAACGTCGCGGGCGTCACGGCGAGGAATCTCTCCGCATCGCTGCGCTTCTTGTCGACGTTCACGCCGACGATCGTCAGGCCGCGATCGGCATAGCGGCGCTGCAATTCGTTCATCCACGGAAACGAGCGCCGGCACGGCCCGCACCACGACGGCATCGACCGAGCCATCGCCGAGCGCCTCGTCCGGATCGCCGCTCGACCGGGCGCCGTGGCGGTCGGCAAGCGCCTTCGCGGCCGTCTGGACCGGATCGCAGATCCAGACGAGCTCGGCGTCCGGGCTCTCGGCGATCGAGCGGGCGTGGACGTCGCCGATCCGTCCCGCGCCGAACAGGGCGACCCGGAGCATGACGGCCCCTCCTCGTGCGGTTCGGGTCTAGGGCTGGCGGAGCTGCAGCAACCCGAAGCTTGCCCCCTGGGGATCGCTGACGATCGCGAACCGGCCGCCCGGGAACTCCTGCGGCGCGACGACGTCGGCGGCGCCGAGGTCCTGCGCCCGGCGGTAGGCGTCGTCGACGTCGGCGACCGCGAAGTAGACCTGCCAGTAGCTCGGCACCTCGGCCGGAACCATCGCGCCCATCTCCCAGGCACCGGCCACGCTCTGACCGTCCAGCTGGAACTCCGTGTACGGCCGCCCGTCCTCGCCCATCGGGCTCGTCCGGGTGGACCAGCCGAAGACCCGCTCATAGAAGGGCAGGGTGCGGTCGACGCCGCGCGCGTTCAGCTCCGCCCATCCGAACGAGTTCGGCGCGTCCGTCTGGAAGCCGCCCATCCGGGTGCCCTGCCAGGCCGAGATCACCGCCCCGGCGGGGTCGGCGAGGACGGCCATCCGGCCCTGGTCGCCCACGTCGAACGGCGCCATCAGGACCTGGCCGCCCGCATCGGTCGCGCGCTTCGCGAGGGCCTCGATGTCGTCCGTTCCGATGTACAGGTTCCACGCCGTCGGTGCGTTCGGATCCATCTTCGGCCCGATCCCGGCGGCGTCCTTACCGCCGATCCGGGCGAGCGCGTAGCCGCCGTACTGCGGGTCTTCATTCACCTCGACGTTCCAGCCGAACAGCTTCGCGTAGAACTCGCGCGAAGCCGCGGCGTCCGAGCTGGAGAGATCGACCCACGATGGCTTGCGGGCGATGTCGGTGAGGGCCTGCGCCACGTCGCACCTCCTGTGGCTGCGGTCAGGCGGGTTGGGTCGCCCATTGTCCCACCCGATCGGCCGCCGCGAATTCCCGCGCCGACATCGCTGGCCCGCCCTGCGGCAGAATCACCGAGCTGATGCCGACCTTCCGGATCGAGCCACGCGGCCCCTTCTCGCTCGACGCCGCCCGCTCGTTCGCGGGCGGTTTCGCCGCGGGGATCGGTGGCGGCGAGACGCGGTCGGAGTCGATCGTCATGGCCTTCCCGGTGGAGGGCTGGGACGGCAGCGCGGCCGCCGAGGTCAGCAAGGCGGACGACGGGGCCGTTCACGTGCGCTACGCGATCCTCGGCGAAGCCGATCCGGCGGTGGTCGAGCTGCAGGTTGCCCGCTGCCTCTCCCTGGACCACGACGGCTCGGGCTGGCCGGCGGTCGGCGAGCGCGACGCGTTGATCGGCCGTCTCCAGGCGACCCACGCGTTCCTGCGGCCGGTCTGCTTCTACTCGGCGTACGAGGCCGCGACGTCGTTCGTCATCGGCCAGCGCATCGCTCGTCGCCAGTCGGCCCGCGTCAAGGCCTCGATCAGCGAGATGGCGGGTGACGCCATCGACCTGGATGGGGTCGTGCATCGAGCGTTTCCGCGGCCGGAACGTCTGCTCGAGCTCCGGACGGTTCCGGGCCTGAGCGACGTGAAGCTTGCCCGAATCCGCGGGCTCGCCCAGGCCGCGCTCGACGGCCGGCTCGACACCGAACGGCTGCGCTCGCTGCCGACGGCGGACGCGCTGGCGGAGCTCGAGCGCCTCGAGGGCGTCGGGCCGTTCACGGCCGAAGGAACGCTCCTGCGGGGTTGCGGCGTCGTCGACGCGCTCCCGAGCGAGGGGCTCACCCGGGAAGCCGTCGCCGAGCTCGACGGCGCGCCCGTCCCGGACGACCGGGCGTGGTCCGAGCGGACGGACCAGTGGCGCCCGTACCGGATGTGGGCGACCGTCCTCGTTCGGGTCGGCTGGGAGCGATCGCGACCGGGCCGGAGCTACCGACGCGACGGCTGAACGCTGGTCAGCGGACGGAGATCAGGATGCGGGGGTCGCTGCCGCTGCGCCGTACTCCTGCGGGTGGTCGCCGCGGTCCTTGTCGGCGGTTCGCTGGATCGTCTCGAGCGTCTCTTCGACGCTATTGCCGTTGCCGTCGGCGACCCGCTTCAGGTCTTCGTACGTGATGTTGTCGCCCATCACCTTGTGGGCGTCCATGCAGCCACACGTGAGGCACATGCGGTCGACTCCTTCCGTGCTGCGGTCACTCCGCTTTGGACGCAGTCTCGGTCGCGGGTGCTCGCTCCCGGCAACGCCGATCGACGTCCGGCGTAACGGCCG
>JBPYEM010000427.1:0-11594 GCA_051985205.1 Candidatus Limnocylindrales bacterium
CGTGGAGTAGAATGCCCGGCGGCCGCTGGCGCGTGGCTCAACGGTAGAGCACCTGACTCTGGATCAGGGGGTTCCAGGTTCGAATCCTGGCGCGCCAGCCAACTCCGTTCGGGAGTGTGGTGCGTCCCCGCGAGCCGCGACTCCTCCCTCCACTGGTAGCAGGAGACCGGCGTTGACCGAGACCCCGATGACTCGACCCGATCCGGTCGACCGTCGAGATTTCATCCGCGACATCGTCGCCGCCGACCTCGCCGCGGGCCGGATCACGACGCCGGTGACCCGGTTCCCGCCGGAGCCGAACGGCTACCTCCACATCGGCCACGCCAAGTCGATCTGCCTCAACTTCGGCGTCGCGAACGAGTTCGGTGGCCACTGCAACCTCCGGTTCGACGACACGAACCCGACGAAGGAGGAGCAGGAGTACATCGACGCCATCCAGGCGGACATCCGCTGGCTCGGGTTCGACTGGGGCGAGCGAGCGTTGTTCGCCTCGGACTACTTCGAGCAGCTGTACGCGTGGGCGGTCGACCTCATCGAGGCGGGCCACGCGTATGTCGATGACCAGACGGCGGACGAGATCCGCGAGACCCGGGGCACGCTGACGGCGCCCGGGACGAACTCGCCGTGGCGCGATCGATCGGCCGGCGAGAGCCTCGACCTCTTCGCCCGGATGCGGGCCGGCGAGTTCCCGAACGGCGCTCGCGTCCTGCGCGCGAGGATCGACATGGCCTCGCCGAACATCAACCTCCGCGACCCCGTCCTCTACCGGATCGTCCACGCGTCCCACCCGCGCACGGGCGATGCCTGGTGCATCTACCCGACGTACGACTTCGCCCACGGCCAGTCGGATGCGATCGAGGGCGTGACGCACTCGTTGTGCACCCTCGAGTTCGAGATCCACCGGCCGCTGTACGACTGGCTGATCGAGCACCTGCCGGTCCCGCACGTGCCACACCAGTACGAGTTCGCGCGCCTGAACCTGACCTACACGGTCCTGTCGAAGCGGTTCCTGCTCGCGCTCGTCCAGCGCGGGGTCGTTCGCGGCTGGGACGACCCGCGGATGCCCACGATCTCCGGCCTGCGGCGCCGCGGCTACCCGGCCCAGGCGATCCGCGACTTCGCGGCGCTGATCGGCGTGGCAAGGAGCGACAGCGTCCACGAGATCGAGCTCCTCGAGCACGCGGTGCGAGCCGTCCTGAACCGGACCGCGCCGCGGCGGTTCGGCGTGCTGGACCCGCTGAAGGTCGTGATCACGAACTATCCGGACGGCCCGACCGAGACGGTCGAAGTCGCGAACAACCCCGAGGATCCTGCCGCCGGGAGCCGGTCCGTCCCGTTCTCCCGCGAGCTGTGGATCGAACGGGACGATTTCCTCGAGGAGCCACCGCCGAAGTTCTTCCGACTGGCACCCGGGCGCGAGGTCCGGCTCCGGAACGCGTACTTCGTCACCTGCCAGGAGGTCGTCAAGGACGACGCTGGTCGCGTCATCGAGCTCCACTGCGCGTACGACCCGGCGACACGCGGTGGCGATGCGCCGGACGGGCGTCGACCCAAGGGCACCCTCCACTGGGTCTCCGCAGCGGACGCGGTCCGGGCTGAGGTCCGGCTGTACGACCATCTCTTCGTCCGCCCGGATCCCGGCGCGGACGGCGACCTCTTCGCGGATCTCAATCCTGCGTCGGAAACGATCGTGTCTGGCGCGATGCTCGAGCCGGCCGCCGCCGAGACCGCGATCGGCGAGACCGTCCAGTTCGAGCGACTCGGTTACTTCACGCCGGATCCCGATTCTCGCCCGGATGCGCTGGTCTTCAACCGGACGCTGACGCTGAAGGACACCTGGGCGAAGGTCCAAGCGCGGGGCTGAGCCGGCGCGATCGCGTCGGCGATGGGCCGCAGGGCGAGCCCCGATACGCCCTTCGTCCTTCCCGTCCCGGGCGGGTCCGGACCAATCGGTCCCGCGATCGGTACGCTCCGGACATGCGGAGCCCGCGATTCCTGGCGTGGACGGTCACCGAGACCGCCGGGTTCGATGCCGCCTGGGTGACGGCGCACGCGGACCGCATGGACGCGGAGGGTCTTGCCGTGGGCCAGCGACCGCGAGCCTACGAGCTGCGATACCGGCTCGAGACCGGTCCCGACTGGGTCACGCGGCGGCTCCTCGTGGAGTGCCGGACGACGCGCGGGAAGCGAACGCTCGACCTCCGTCGCAGCGGTCGTGGCTGGACGGTCGACGGGGCGCGCCGGCCGGACCTGGCCGACGCGCTCGACTGCGACCTGATGGCGTGCCCAACGACGAACACGATGCCGATCCGGCGGCACGCGTTGCACGAGGTCGCGGGAGACGTCACGTTCCTGATGGCGTTCGTCGAGGTCCCGACGCTCCGGGTCGTGTCATCCACCCAGCGCTACACGACGCTCCGCACGATCGCCCCGGCCGACACCGACCGGGACGCCGACGCCGACGCCGACCGCGGCGCGTCGGCCGTGATCCGCTTCCGCTCGGGTCGCTTCCAGAGCGACCTGGAGATCGATCGCGACGGCTTCGTCGTCGTCTACCCGAAGCTCGGGCGGCGGATCGACCCGGTCAGCTCCGCTGGAGGATGACGAAGCCGTCGACGTCGACGACCGGATGGCCGGCCGTGCCGACGGCGACGATCGCCACGGTGTGCGTCCCGGTGGTCGTCCAGTTGCGGGTCCAGACGACGCGCCGGTAGTGATAGGTCGCCGAGTACAGGCTGATGGTCGTGACGTAGACGCCGTCCACGTACACCTTCGCCGAACCGCGCGTCGGACCCTGCGTCGCGATCCAGCCCACGCTCGAGCCGTTGAAGGCATAGGTGGCCGACGTGCCGGGCGCCGAGCCGTAGGCGAGCGTCCCACCCAGCGCGAGGCTCGTCGTCAACGTCCGCCAGGTGCCGCGATAGGTCATCGCCGGCCCGACCTGGTTGGTCATCAGGACCTTCGCCTTCGGCCCCGAGAGCCAGGCGCTCGTGTTGCCGAGCCGATCGGTCCCGCGCAGCCGGGTCACGGCGAGCGAGCCGGTGGGGATGGCCTGCCAGGTCGACGTCGCAAGGGTCGACGCGAGCACGGTCGACCACGCGGTACCGCCGTCGACGCTCCGGCCGAGCGCGAATGAGCTGAGGCCGCTCGGGTCCGCACCGGACCAGCGGGTCATGACCGGGACATTGGTCGGACCGACCGTGGACCCGGCCTCCAGCGACATCGACGGCGCGACGAGCGTCGGCGGCATCCCGTCGATGACGACGAGGGAGACGGACGCCTTCTGCGTCAACCCGTTGCCGGAGCCGGTGATCGTGAGCGGGTACGTACCCACCGGGACGGCTGACGTCGTCGTCACCGTCAGTGCTGACGACGCCTGGGTCGTGGGACTCGCGTTGAACTGGGCGGTCGTCCCTGTGGGCAGACCCGTGACGGTCAGAGAGACCTCCGTCGGGAAGTTGATGCGGGAGATCCCGATCGTGGCCGCGGCCGAACCGGTCCGAGCTTGTTTGACCTGACCGGCGGACGCCGCGGACAGGCTGAACATCGAGAAGGCCTGGGCCAGGAGGTTCGTGCCGTTGTACCGGTCGAGATCGACGCAGCCGGAGATGCCCGGCACCGTTCCGCAGTCGGAGTACTGCCAGAACGTCCAGCCCCGACCGCCCCAGTTGCTGGCGGGAACCGTCGGCGAGGCGACGCCCCAGTGGGCGATCCAGAGCGTCTTGTAGCCGGCGTCGGCGAGCGCCCGGCTGTCGCCCATGTATTTCTGCCAGAAGGCCGGGCTCGTGTAGATCATCGGCCGGATCCCGACCTTCTTCGTGACCTCGCCAAGCCACGCGGTCACCCATGCCTGGAGTCCGGCGACCGTCAGCCCGCCGCTCTGCTCGAGATCGAGGGCCGGGATCAGATCTCCGCGCCCGAGATGGATCGAGGCGGCAAAGTGGTCCGCCTCGAGGATCGCGTCGTTCGCCGTCGCGTCCGGGTTGGCGAAGTGGTACGCGCCGGTCCACAGTCCCGCAGCCTGCGCGGCAGCGTGGTTCGTGGCGTACAGCGGGTCGACGTACGTCGTGCCTTCGCTCGCCTTGATGATCGCGAAGGCCTTGCCGGCAGCCCTGACCTTGACCCAGTCGATCGTGTTCTGCCAGTGGCTGACGTCGATGCCCTCGAGGACGCCCGTGGTGGCGTCCGCGGTCGACGATGGGGCCGGAGACGGACTCCGCGACGACGCGAGGGCCGGCGCCGCGACGAGCGGCAGCAGCGTCGCGACAACGAGGAGGGCGATGCCGAGACTGGTCGAAAGGCGGACGGGACGGCGGCCGCGGCGGGCAGGGACAGGGGCGGCGGACGGTCGGACGGACACGGTGACGGGACTCCGGTGAGCGCGGACGTGCGTACGACCCGACGATCCATTCCGGTGCGGTCCGGATCAATAGCCCGATGGGAACAGGGGCTTCACGAGGCGACCCGGTACGTTCGGGCCGAGTGCCTCTGGTCCCGGTTGGCGACGACGGGGCGCTCGAGCGGCGAGGGATCGCGGAGGCGTCCGGCTGGCGTCGGTCCGTTGCCAAGGATGCCTCCCCCGGCGCGGCAGCGCAGCCGCAATGGGGCATCGAAGGCCAATTGTTCCGTCAGGCGGTCATGAACAGTCGAAGCTCGAGGCCCAGTGCCACGACGGCCGTCCCGACCAGCCAGGCGTCGCGACGGAGGCGCGTCGCGGGTCGCCCGGATCGCGGCAAGCCGCCGACCCACCAGCCGATCGGCCCGCTCACGAGCGCCGCAACCCCGTAGAGAAGGTGGAGCGGGTCCGCGGGCCGCGCCCCAGTCCCCAGGAGGGCGAGCCCAAGGAGGTCGTTAAGAGCGACGAGCGCGAGGACGAGGAGCAGAAGGCGGTCGACGGCGAGCCGGTGATCGCGCCGTCCTGCGGAGCGGCGTCCGTCGACGACCGACCACGCGGCGGCGGCGAGCAGACCAACCGTCGCGGCGACGAGCAGGTCCGCGCCGAATTGATGCGCCTCTGACACACTACCCTCCGACGGTCCCGGTACCGACCTCTGCCACGGCCGCAGGATAGGCGCGCGGGAGGCGGGCGGCGCCGAGCGGACGCGCGGCCTCTGCGGGACCTGGAGTGGTGCGTGGTCGATCGTCGGGCCGCCGGCGGCGTGGCCGCCGCGGTGGCGGTGGCCGGTCTCGGCTGGGCCGTCACGGTCGGACCGCTTGCATCCACACCCGTCCCCGAGGGCGACCGCCAGCTCGCCGCGACCCAGGTGACCGCCGACACCCGCGGCGCCGACCTCTACCAGGCCAACTGCTCCGCGTGTCACGGCATGGGCGGCGAGGGAACCTCGAACGGTCCGGCGCTGACCGCATCCGGCGCAGCCGCGGTCGACTTCATGGTCCGGACGGGCCGGATGCCGCTCCCCGCTCCGGACCAGCCCGTTCGCCGCGGCACGCCGATCTTCGCCGAAGCCGACATCCAGGCCCTCGTCGCCTACGTCAGCTCCTTCGGCCAGGGACCGGCGATCCCGAACGTCCAGGTGAACAGCGCGACCGACACCGCCGCCGGTCGGGCGGCCTACGTCGCGACCTGCGCGGCGTGTCACGGCGCCGGCGCGACCGGCGACGCCGTCGGCGGCGGGCAGGTGGCGCCGCCGCTCCTCGACACCGCACCCACCCAGGTCGGCGAGGCGGTCCGCATCGGACCCGGTGCGATGCCCGCCTTCGATGCCCGGCAGATCAGCGACCAGCAGCTGTCGCAGATCGCGTCGTACCTCCAGTTCCTCCGGCACGGCGCGGCCCCTGGCGGGGCGACGGTCGGAGGCGTCGGACCGGTCGCCGAGGGCTACGTCGGCTGGCTCGTGTACCTCGTGGGTCTCGTCGGCATCACCCGCTGGATCGAGCGGCGCAGGAGGCACGGAGAGTGATTCGCGGCCGGCCACGCGCCGAATGGGTCGTCGCGGGGCTGTTCGGGCTGACCGCGCTCGCCGGTCTCGCCCTCCTCGTCGTGTACGTCCTGGGCGGCCAGACGCAGGTCGAGGGGATCTTCCTCGCAATCGCCCTCGGGAGCATCGGCGCCGGAATCGTGATCTGGGCCCAGGAGCTGATGAACACGCCCGTCGTGGTCGAGGAGCGTCACGAGGCCGCGTCCAGCCCGGCGGAGACCGCCGACTTCCAGGCCGCGCTGAACGAGGAGGCCGGTTTCACGCGCCGCAAGATGCTCGTCGGGATGCTGCTGACCGCGCTCGCCGGGCTCGGGGCCGCGCTCGCGATCCCGGCCCTCTCGCTGGGGCCGGCGCCGGGCGCGGAGCAGTTCCAGACGTCATGGCGGCGCGGTCTCCGGCTGGTCCGGATCGACGGCACGCCGGTCCACGCGGACGACCTAGCGGTCGACAGCCTGCTGACCGTCTTCCCCGATGGAGCCCTCGGATCAGCCGACAGCCAGGCGCTCCTCATCCGCGTCCCACCGGAGCTCCTGAAGCTCGCCCCGGACCGCGCGGCCTGGGCGCCGAACGGCTACGTCGTCTACTCGAAGGTCTGCACCCACGCCGGCTGTCCGGTCGGACTGTTCCGGGCGACGGAGCGCGTCCTCATCTGCCCGTGCCACCAGTCGACGTTCGACGTGCTGGCCGGCGCGAAGCCGGTCTTCGGGCCGGCCGGCAGGCCACTGCCACAACTGCCGATCCACCAGCAGCCGGACGGCACGTTCGTTGCCGACGGCGACTTTCCGGAGGCGATCGGCCCGAGCTTCTGGAACCTGGGCGCGTCGTCGTGAGCACGGTCCCACCCACGACGACCGCAGACCGCCAGACGGAGCTCGATCGGGTCGTCGGCTGGCTCGACGAACGCACGGGTTTTGCCCGCGTCGCGCGGACCGTGCTGCGCAAGGTCTTTCCGGACCACTGGTCGTTCCTGCTCGGCGAGGTCGCCCTGTTCAGCTACGTGATCCTCGTCCTGACCGGGATCTTCCTGACCTTCTTCTTCTCGGCCGACAGCCGGCCAACGACCTACGAGGGTCCATACGGCCCGATGCGCGGCGCCGAGGTATCGGCCGCGTTCGACTCCGTCATGAAGCTCTCGTTCGAGGTCCGGGCGGGACTCCTGATGCGCCAGATCCACCATTGGACGGCGGTGATCTTCGTCGCCGCGATCGTCGTCCACGTCTGCCGGATCTTCTTCACGGGCGCCTTCCGCCGGCCGCGCGAGATCAACTGGCTCGTCGGCGTCGGACTCCTGCTGATGGCACTCGCGGCCGGCTTCACGGGCTACTCCCTGCCGGACGACCTCCTGTCCGGGACGGGTCTGCGAATCCTCGACTCCGTCGTCCTCGCGATCCCGTTCATCGGGCCGTGGCTGGCGTACCTGATCTTCGGTGGCGAGTTCCCGACGCACGAGCTGATCGGCCGCCTCTACGCGTTCCACATCATGCTGCTGCCGCTCCTGATGATCGGCGGGATCACCACGCATCTCCTGATCCTGTGGTTCCAGAAGCACACCCAGTTCCCCGGCGGGCGGGCGCGGGAGACGAACGTCGTCGGACGCCATTTCTGGCCGGGCCAGGTGTTCCGCTCGCTCGGACTGTTCCTTCTGATCGCGGCCGTCATCGCCCTCGTCGGTGGGCTCGTCCAGATCAACCCGGTCTGGGTCTACGGCCCGTACGTGCCGTACGCGGTGAGCTCACCCGCGCAGCCGGACTGGTACGTCGGCTGGCTGGAGGGACTCCTGCGGATGGGCCCGGACCTCGAACCGGTGATCCTGGGGATCCGGATCCCGAGCCTGTTCCTTCCCGCCATCGTCATCCCCGGGATCATCTTCACCGGGCTCGCGATCTGGCCGTTCGTCGAGGCTCGCGTGACGCAGGACGACCGCGATCATCAGCTCCTGCAGTGGCCGTGGCAGGCACCGGTCCGTCTCGGGATCGGCGCCGCGGTGCTGACGCTGTTCGTCGTCCTGACGATCGTCGGTGGCAACGACGTCCTGGCGGCGAACCTCCATGTCGGCGTGGAGGACATCACCCGGGTCGGGCGGATCCTCGCGATCGCCGCGCCGGTGATCGTCGGCGTGATCGCCTGGCGGCTGGGCCTGGAGCGGCAGCGATCCGCGGCTCGCGAGCAGACGCCGATCGACGCGCTCGACGGCGGAGCCGCGGGCACGTCCGGCCCGGCGCCCGACGGCGGCTTCGGCGAGTTGAGCCGTTGATGCGATCGCAGCCGCCCTCAGGCGAGGACCCGCTCACCCGCCGAAACGCGGCTCGCGCCACGACCCTGGCCGGCCTCGCGGTCCTCGTCGCGGGCTGCCTCCCGGCGGCCCGGACGACGCAGGCCCAGGCCATCTCGACGCTCTGGTCGCAGTTCATGATCGCGGCGGCGATCGTGGGTGGGATCGTCTGGACGCTGCTCACCGTGGTCGTCCTCCGCTACCGTCGTCGCCCCCGCGGCGACGACGAGCTGCCGCCGCAGATCGGCCACATCACCTGGCTCGAGGTCGTCTGGACGACGCTCCCGATCCTCACGATCCTCCTCCTGTTCGGCCTGACCCTCTCGACCCTCGGCAAGGTCGACGCCCTGGCGGCGGCGCCGCAGGTGACCGTGAACGTGACCGCGTTCCGGTGGCAGTGGCGGTTCGACTACGCGGGCACGAACGTCAGCGTGGTCGGCGGGCCCGAGTCGCAGCCGGAGATGGTCGTCCCGGTGGGTGAACCGGTCCACATCGTCCTGACCTCCGCAGACGTGGACCACTCGTTCTACGTCCCCGCCTTCCTGTTCAAGCGGGACGCGATCCCGGGCCATCCGAACCAGTTCGACCTCACCATCACCGATCCCGGCACGTACTCCGGACAGTGCGCGGAGTTCTGCGGCGTCTTCCACGACCGGATGACGCTGACCGTTCGAGCGGTCACGAGGCCGGAGTTCGACGCATGGCTCCAGCGAGCCGGGAGCGGCCAGGGGCCGAGCACCCAGCCGTCGAGCGGCGCGTCGGCGTCGAACGGCTCGTCGGCGTCGAACTCGCCCGCACCAGCTGGGGCCGCCGCGAGCCCGAACCCCCCGGCTCCGAGCGCGCCTACGGCATCCACCGCGCCCGCCACCTCGAGCGCTGCGCCATGACCGACGTCACCAGGGGCTCCGGCGAGCTCCGCCGGGCCGCAGCCGTCACGACGGACGTGCTGGCGCGACCGGCCCATCCGCTCGTCGAGCTCGGCGGCCTGACCGGCTGGCTCACGACGACCGACCACAAGCGGATCGGGATCCTCTACGTCTCGTCCGCGTTCACGTTCTTCCTGTTCGGCGGCTTCCTTGCCTCATTGATGCGGACCGAGCTGGCGCAGCCGGGCCTCCAGATCCTGTCGGAGCAGGGCTACAACCAGCTCTTCACCATGCACGGCACCATCATGCTGCTGCTGTTCGGCACGCCGATGGCGATCGGCCTCGGGAACTACATCGTTCCGCTGCAGATCGGTGCCGACGACATGGCGTTCCCACGTCTGAATGCGCTGTCGTTCTGGGTCTTCCTGGTCGGCGCGCTCATCCTTCTGAGCAGCTTCCTCGTGCAGGGTGGCCCGCCGGCGATCGGCTGGACCGGCTACGCGCCATTGAGCGACGCCCCGTACGAACCCACCGTCGGCGTCGACCTCTGGATCGTCGGGCTCGCCCTGACCGGGATCTCCGCGATCATGGGCGGGATCAACTTCATCGTGACCGTATACGGTCGGCGGGCGCCCGGCATGACGCTGTTCCGGATGCCGATCTTCACCTGGAACGTCCTGGTGACGTCCCTCCTGATCCTCTTCGCCTTCCCGCTGTTCACCGCGGCGATCGCGATGCTGCTGATCGACCGCCATCTCGGCGGCTCGTTCTTCCTGCCGCAGCAGGGAGGCTCGGCGATCCTCTGGCAGCACCTCTTCTGGTTCTTCGGCCACCCCGAGGTCTACATCCTCATCCTGCCGTTCTTCGGGATCGTCACGGAGGTCATCTCCGTGTTCAGCCGGAAGCCCGTCTTCGGCTACGTCGCGTTCGTCTTCGCGACGATCGCGATCGCGAGCCTGTCGATGTCCGTGTGGGCCCATCACATGTTCGCGACCGGTGCGGTGAGCAACCCGTTCTTCAGCATCGCGTCGTTCGCGATCGCGGTCCCGACCGGGATCAAGTTCTTCAACTGGATCGCCACGATGTGGCGCGGCCATCTGACGTTCCCCGCCCCGATGATCTGGGCGGTCGGGTTCCTGTACATCTTCCTGCTGGGCGGGATCACCGGCGTCATCGTCGCCTCGCCGCCCCTCGACTACCACCTGACCGACACCTACTTCGTCGTCGCCCACATGCACAACGTCCTCATCGGCGGGACGGTGTTCGCGACGTTCGCCGGCATCTACTACTGGTTCCCGAAGATGACGGGCCGGCGGCTGTCCGAGCCGCTGGCGAAGGTCCATTTCGCGATGTGGGTGGTCGGCTTCAGCCTGACCTTCCTGCCCCAGTACGAGCTCGGCCTGCTCGGCATGCCGCGCCGGATCGCGGACTACGCAGCGGCCAATGGCTGGGGCGACCTGAACCTCCTCTCGACCGTGGGGGCGGGGCTGCTCGCGATCGGCGTCCTGCCGTTCCTCGTCGCAGTCGCCGCAGCCCTCCGGCGGGCCCCGGACCAGCCGCCGGATCCGTGGGGTGGCGGGACCCTCGAATGGTGGACGGACTCGCCTCCGCCGCCCGGCAACTTCCGGAACCTGCCACCGATCCGGTCGGCGCGACCGGTGTTCGACGCCCGAGTGGCGGATTCGGGCGAGGCGCAGACATGAGCCGCCAGGCGTGAGCGCTGATGTCACGCAGTCGCTCCACGAGGACGATCACGCCCACGATTCGCCCGACCTCACCCCGGGTCCTCGGCCGGATCCCCAGCACGGCGGTCCCGACGAGGCGGAGGAAGGCGTGACGGCCGAGGCGAAGCTGTTCGTCCGGATGGCGATCTTCGGGATCGCGACCGGGATCGCGTACTGGTTCCTCACCTACGAGACCGCCGGAACCGTGATGCTGACCGCGTTCGGTGGTGCCTCCGCGCTCGCGGCGCTCGCGATCTGGCTCGGGTCGCGGAGCCGGCGCGGGGCCGGTCGCGAGGCGAAGCGCCCCATCGGCGCGTCGCTCGGAGCCGACGTGCAGCCCGTGCCGCGCCCCGGCTGGGCGCCGCTCGGGATCGCGGTTGGCCTCGGCGGGGTGGCCCTCGCGGGGCCGTTCGGGCCGTGGCTCGCGATCGCCGGCCTGTTCCTCGCGATCCGCAGCGCGAAGTCCTGGCTGGACGCCCAGATGGAGGAGACCGAGTCAGCCCAGGCGACGGAGCGAGGAAGTGGCGATCCTGGCCGAGGCCAGCCTCGAACCCAGGAGTGAGCGTCGGACCCGGGCGATGGCTGGCGGTCCTCGTCGCCGCCGGACTCGTCCGTCGGGCGGCCATCTCGATCCGAGGTCAGGCCGCGTTCGCGATCCTCGTCTGACATCCCGCTTCGACATCAGAAACGGGTCGGTGGTCCTGTTGGGGCAGGGCCGGGTTGCCTCGCGCGCGGTAGACTCGCGTCGGCCCATCGCTCGACTCCATCCGTGTCGGGTCGACGTGCCGTCCAG
>JBPYEM010000428.1:0-6714 GCA_051985205.1 Candidatus Limnocylindrales bacterium
GGCGGCGAGACCGGGGCGCCGATGCTCATCGCGAGCGCGATGGCTGAACCGGCAACGCGGATCGACCGGAGTCTCCGGAGCTGCATGCACGGATCGTCGCCCGGCGGGGCCGGCCCGCGACTGGTCCGATGGTCCCGGTCGGTGCCGATCCGCATCGCCACTTCTGCTTGGACGGCTCCGGGTCACGCGTCGAACCGGCGCGCGGCGACCTCAATCGACGGCGAACGGCTTCTCGTACGCGATGTGCATTGACTCCCGCCGGAACCCCATCGCTTCGTATACCCGGAGCGCGCCGCTGGGGTTTTCCGCGTCGACCCCGAGCGCTGCCTCGGCAAGCCCCTGCTCGCGCAGGTCCCGGAGCGACCGCGCGATCAGCGCCGACGCGACACCGCGCTTCCGCCAGGGTCGCCGGACGCTGATGTGCTGCAGCCAGCCGCGCGAGATCCCGAGGCGCTCGTTGTCGCTCGGGTAGACGAACGCCATCACGCAGCCGACGACCTCGTCTCCGTCCCACGCGACCTGCCAGCGATCCGTGTCGAGATCCGGGTCGGCGAACCACCGGAGGAAGTCGGCCTCGGTCCGTTCGGCGGACCCCCACAGGTCGCGGAAGGCCTCGCCATCGGCGTCCCAGATCCGGCGGTGATCCGCTTCGCGGACCGGCCGCGTCTCCAGGCCGAGCGGCAACCGTCGATCCGGGATGGGCTCGCCCAGGTCGCGGACCATGTTGAAGCCGTAGCGAACGACCGCGAAACCTTCGCGCTCGTACAGCGCGATCGCGCCCGGCTGGGTGTCCTCGGGCCAGGTCATCAGGTACCGCGCCCCCGTCCGACCGTCGACCCGGGCGACCTCGCGCGCGCGTCGCTCGGTCCAGTGCAGCAACGCCCGACCGAGCCCGCGTCGCCGCCATGCCGGCAGCACCCAGCCGTCGACCTGGTGGGCGGCGATCCCGTTCCGGGTCCGGACGTTCGTCCAGGCAGCCGCGACAAGATCGCCGTCGACCTCGGCGAGCAGGACGTCACGCCGCGGATCGAACTCGGCCAGGTGCTCGAACTCGACGCGAGTGGACTCGACCGTCGGGATCTCGTTGATCCGGTCGGCGACGTTCGTCTGCGTCATCAACGACACGAGCGCGTCGTAGTCGCGCCGCGGGTCGAACGGCCGGAACGCGAGCCCCTCGATGGGCGGCGCGTCCGGCAGGCAATCCGACAGCTCGATCAACGTTCCACCTCCGTGCTGCCGGCCGTTCATCGCCAGCCCTCCGCGCCGTACTTGGCGTCCATGTGCCGGCCGACCGATTTGCCGATGACCTTCCAGCGGCGGCGCTCCGCGGCGCGCGCCACGGCATCGACCCGCCGCTCCTGGTGCGCGGCCTCGCGCTGGAGCTTCCGCCAGCCGTCGACGCGAGCCTGATCGACCCGCCCGCCCGCGAGCGCCGCGACCACGGCACAGCCAGGCTCACCGGCATGACCGCAGTCGCCGAATCGGCATTCGCCGGCAAGGGCCTCGAGATCGCCGAACGAGCGGTCGAGCCCGTCGCCGTCCCAGAGGGCGAGCTCCCGCATCCCGGGCGTGTCGATGACGAGCCCGCCGCCGGGCAGCCGGTGCAGCTCGCGGCGCGTCGTCGTGTGCCGGCCCCGCGCATCGTCCTCGCGGATGTCCTTCGTCGCCGCGACCTCGTCCCCGGCGAGCCGGTTGAGCAGCGTGGACTTGCCGACGCCCGACGAGCCGACGAACGCGACCGTTCGCCCGGGTCCGATCCGGTTCCGCACCTCGTCCAGGCCACGGCCGTCGACCGCACTGATCGGGACGACGGCGACGCCCGCGGCCAGCGGAGCGAGCGCGACGAGTGCCTCCGCGATCTCGTCGGGCGACTCCAGGTCCGCCTTGCTGAGGAGGACCACGGGCTCTGCACCGCTCTCCCACGCCGCCGCGAGGTAGCGCTCGAGGCGGCGGGCGTTCAGGTCGGCGTTCAACGACGCGACGACGAAGACCACGTCGAGGTTGGCGGCGACGACCTGGGCCTCGGTCCGGCGGCCGGCAGCCTGGCGCAGGAGCGAGGAACGTCGCGGAAGCACCGCGTGGATCACCGTCTCGTCGGCGAGCCCGCCCTCGACGACCACCCAGTCGCCGACGGCGGGGAACCGGGCGGGGTCCTCATCTGCCTCGAACCGGAAGCGGCCAGTCACGGTGCCGCGGAGCTCACCGCTCTCGCCGACGAGCTGGTACGAGCCGCGGTCCTCGGCGAGGACCCTCGCGGGAGCGCGACCCGGCCCGGCGTGGCCGGCGAGCGAGGCGTGGGCAGCCGCCCACGCCTCGTCCCAGCCGTAGTTCGCGAGCGCGACGTTCGTCACCTGCATCTCAGCCGACTCGCTTCAGCTTCCCGGTCCGCTTGGCGTACCGCTCCGCTCGGCTGAACGCCCACAGCCCGATCGGGATCAGGGCGGCGCCCATGACGACGAGCGGCCAGGCATCGCCCACGAGCGCCGTCACCGGCGCCCCGTCGATCAAGCCCCGCCGGACCCCGTCGAGGACGTAGGTCGCGGGCGACAGGTGCGAGAGCACCTGCATCCAGCCCGGCAGGACGTCGATCGAGTAGTAGACGCCGCTCACGAGGAGCAGGCACGACTGGAGCACGAACGTCATCTGCGCGCCCCGCTCCACGTAGAGCAACGGCAGGATCGCGGCGATCATCCCGATCCCGACGAAGCTGAACGAGCCCAGGGCCATGAAGACCACGACCGTCAGCGGGTTCGCGCCCGTGAGGTTCAGCTGGGGGAAGAACAGCACGAGCACGACGAGGATCGCCGCCGTGTGGATCAGGCCATACAGCATCGCGTACAGCACGGATCCGAACAGGTGCGACCAGCGCCGGATCGGCGCCATCATCGTGTACTCGAGCGTGCCTTCCCAGCGTTCCACGGCGATCGTCTCCGCGATCCAGCTGAAGACCACCGAGAGGTAGTTCCAGAAGATCGCGCCGACCATCAGCAGCAGGATCAGCCGCGGGCTTCCCTGGTCCGCCCCGATGAGCGAGATGCTGAGGGCGCCGGCGACCGAGTAGACGAGGAACGCGATCTCCCAGCCCCAGTAGCGCCGGGTCAGGAAGAAGTTGCGTTCCATGAAGGCATACGACGCCTTGAGCTCGTGAGCGAGCGTGCTCATCGGGTTCCTCCGGAAAGTTGCGCCGGCCCGGTCGCTCACCGCGACCGGGCCAGCTCGTAGGTGGGCTCACCCGCCAGGCGGGTGCCCAGGCGCACGATCGACGTGCCGATCGCACGTCGGATCGAGGTCGCGGGTCGGTCGACCAGGCGGTTGCTCTCCGCCCGGCGGATGTCCTCCGCGATCAACGCGTTGATCAGCCACAGCCGATCGTTCTGGTAGCTCTGCATCTCGTTCATCACCTCCTTTCGTCAGGGTCGTCGGCCTCGTCCTCCTCGACGTCGTCGTCGAGCGAGCGGCCGGTGTGTGTCATGAACACGTCGTGGAGCGTGGCGGGCCGTCCGATCCGGGCGGCTTCGGTGGCGATGAGACCCGCCGGCGTGTCCTCCACGACGGTCTGCCCGTCGGTGAGGACGACGATCGAGTCGCACAGCCGCTCCGCCTCATCGAGGTCGTGCGTCGTCAGGACGATCGACGCGTCGTGCGTCTCCCGAATCTCCTCGATGAACGCCTGGACCTCGAGCTTGGACCGCGGGTCGAGGCCGGTCGTCGGCTCGTCGAGCAGCAGGAGCGAAGGGCTCGTCAGCAGCGCTCGCGCGATGGCGACCTTCTGCTGCATGCCCCGGCTCATCTGCTCGATCGGCCGGCCGACCCGGCTTTCGGCGATCCCGAGCCGGCCGAGGATCGAGACGGCGTCCGTTCGGGCCCTCGCCGCGTCCAGCCCGTAGAGCCGGGCCGCGAAGAGGAGGTTCTCCATCGGGCTGAGCTTCTTGAAGAACGCGGCGTCGACGCTGACCCGGTTGATCAGGTGCTTCACCGCGAGCTCGTCCCGCTCGATGTCGTACCCGAAGACCGACACCCGGCCCTCATCGAGGGTCAGGAGGCCGGAGACGAGGCGGATCAACGTCGACTTGCCCGAGCCGTTCGCGCCGAGGATCCCGACGATGTCCCCGCGTTCGAGACGCAGCGAGACGTTCGAGATGGCGACGACCGGCTTGCGCTTGCGGCCGACGAGGAACCGCTTCGTCACGCCCTCAACGAGGAGCGCGGGAGCGGCCGGGTCGATCGTTCGCGCGCGTCCGGCATCGGCGATGCCGGCGCCCGGACGACCGATCTTCGGTTGTCGGAGGAGGGTGGCGGTCACTGGAGTGACTCCTGATTGTTCGGCGGTGGCTGTGGGTCGGGACGGCGTCTGCCGAGCGGAGGCTTTGAGGTCCGGGCCGGGAATCGAACGAGCCGCGGACCCGGTTCGATGCTCCGGCGCATCGGGCGGGCTCGCGGCTCGGGTGATGCGTCTCCCAGGCGGAGAGGCATCAAAAAAGCCGGGGGCCCGATCTGGCCCACGGCTCGGGGTTCGTCTGGAGGGCGGCTCAGCCGCCTCAGCCTAGCTCGAGATGGGCGCAGATCTCCCGCGATCGACCGCACCGATGGGTGCGACCGCGCGCCGGGTGAGGGACTGCATCGACATCTTCTGAGACGACTCCCTGAAGCTGGACGAGGGCGGGCGATCTGCGCGCCGGCGGGCAGTCTACGCGGCTTGCGGACGAACCGTCAACGTGTCGGATGACGGTGGCGCCGCGCGACAGATGACGTAGACGGCTGCGGTGCCCCGGGGTCCTCGAGGTCCTTGCGGACGATCACCCGGCGGACCGTGGCCCTCGGGGAGTCGATCTCGTGGACGACGCGGAAGCCCGCCTCGACGAACGTCGACAGCAAGCCGCTGTAGCCGACCGCAGCGGCGATCCGGGCATCCCCGGAGTCGACGGGATAGGCCTCCAATCCCGGCGCTCCATGCGCCCGGGCATACTCGGTTGCGGCGGTCAGGAGCTGGGTCGTCAACCCTCGTCCGCGCGCCCGCCGCGACACGACGAAGCAGACGATGGCCCAGGCCGGGACGTCGTCCAGCTTCGGGCGGACGCGGGAGCTGGCGAGCCGCTGGTAGTCGTCGCGCGGCCCGACGCTGACCCAGCCGATGATCCGGCCCTCCTCGTACGCGAGGAGTCCGGGAGCCGGATCGCGGCGCTCATCCACGAGATGGTGCATCCCGTCCCGCGTTCCCGCGGCGTCCGCGAACGACCAGTCCTTCGACCGAAGTCGCCAGTACATGCAGGAACAGGCTTTCGGGTCGCCGCCCTCGTCGAACAGGCTGGAGAAGTCCGCCCAACGCTCCGGGGTGAGCGGCACGATCTCGACCGCCTGGACCGCGTCCGTCGTCATCCGGTCGATCGTACCGACCCATCCGGCAGGGCCTGTCATGATCCGGCGAATGGACGAGCGACTCGACTGGGTCCGCGCCGCGATCACGCCGCCCCGCCGCTCGATCGTCGAGCTGATCCGGGCCGGCGTCCTGGACGCGGACCTCGCGGCGCTCGCCTGGTTGCTGATCGAGGCCCGGCTGCCGGTCATCGTCGGCGGCCTCGCCCGCGGCGTCGGCAAGACGACGCTGCTCGAGGCGTTGCTCGACTTCCTGCCGCCCGGGACCCGCCGGATCGACCTCGCCGGCGTCGACGAGGAGTTCGCCTGGCTTCCCGAGGCCGAGCGGCTCGGCTGGCGGCGCGACGGGCCGCCCGCGCCGGGCGCGACGATCGAGGTGACGCCAGAGCGGACGTTCCTCGTGGCGGCCGAGCTGTCCGAGCACATGCCGCTCTACACGTGGGGGCCGGCGGCACGCACCTTCATCCGCGCGGCGTCGCTCGGCTACGGGATCGGCGCGACGATCCACGCGGACCGCCTCGAGGACATCCACGCCACGCTCGGCTCACGCGACGTCGGTCTCACGGACGATGAGCTGTCCTATCTCGGGCTTGTGCTGATCCTCCGTGCCGGCCGGGACCCCGACGGCCAGGTTCGTCGGCGGGTGGTTGCTGCCCATTACGCGCGGCCGGTCGGGCGCGACGAGCACGGTCACGTCCAGCGGCTGCCGCCGGCGGTTCTGGCCGTTCGCGACGATCGGACGGACCGGCT
Organism: Candidatus Limnocylindrales bacterium; assembly: GCA_051985205.1. Classification (GTDB taxonomy): domain Bacteria; phylum Chloroflexota; class Limnocylindria; order Limnocylindrales; family CSP1-4; genus CF-46. The sequence continues at coordinate 6,124 of JBPYEM010000428.1, forward strand.
CGAGCAGTTCGCCTGGGGCGTGATGGCCGAGCTCGCGATCCGGCTCGGCCGGCGAGCGGGCGATCTGGAACGGGAGCAGGCCGAGCGGGCGCGGGTGCTGGCCGGGCTGGCGCGGGCGGACGTCCTCGACGTCGCTTCGGTCCGGTCGGCGATCGTCGCGGGGGAAGATCGCGCGTCGTCCGGGCGAACGCGCCTGAACTGAACTCGGGCGTGTCCGCGTCTCGTCGTGCCGGACCTGCCAAGATGATCCGGCGATGACCCTCCCGACCGGTCCCGCGGTCACCTTCCTCTTCACGGACATCGAGGGGTCCACCCGACTCGAGCGCGCCGCCGGGTCCGCGCGGTGGGCGGCGCTCGTCGCGCGTCACGACGCGATCCTGCGGGAGGCGATCGTGCTCTTCCGGTGCGGCGACGCCGAGGCGGCCGCTCGGAATCACGGGAGCCGCGTATGAGCTCGTTCGGGACCACGGCGTGATGATGGCGCCGGTCGTCGTGCTTCACCTGCCCGACCCGCGGGAGCTGGCCGTCGATCGTCTCGGGTCGGAGCGGGCCGAGGAGCTGTTTGCGATCGGCGCGGCGACACCGATCGAG
>JBPYEM010000429.1:0-4546 GCA_051985205.1 Candidatus Limnocylindrales bacterium
CGGGCGTCATGTCGTTGTTAGACGAAGGCCATCGGCCGTAGTCCGGCCGCGCTGGGACTCCGGGGAAAGTGATGGCCGATCCCGGTCTTCGGGAGAACGACGGAACGACCCCAGCGGGTGGGTGAGAGGCCCACATTGGGGATGGAGGTAACGGAATGAGCATCATCGCCTGGATCATCCTCGGCGCCATCGCGGGCTATCTCGCCGGCTTCCTCGTCCGCGGTGACGAGGGTCTCGGCGTGATCGGCCACATTGTCCTGGGCATCGTGGGTGCGCTCATCGGCGGGTTCCTCGCCGGCGTGCTCTTCAACACGAACCCGATCAACGGTCCGTTGGACATCAGCTCGATCGTCACCGCCGTGATCGGCGCGATCATCGTGGTCGTCGTCGTCAATGCGGTGACGGGCCGGACCCGAACGGGTCGCGGCGCCATCTGACCGAAGCCAGGCGGCGGGGCCCAACCGCTCCGCCTGGATCCTCCGGAACGCCCACCGTCGCGGTGGGCGTTCGGATTCTTGGCCACCAACCGTAGAGAGGTGCCCCATGACAGAGATCATCGAGACCATCGACGTCAACGTCCCCGTCCGGACCGCCTACAACCAGTGGACGCAGTTCGAGTCGTTCCCGCAGTTCATGGAAGGCGTGAAGTCCGTTCGCCAGATCGACGACACCACGGTCGCGTGGGACGCCGAGATCGGCGGCCGCGAGAAGCGCTGGGACGCGAAGATCACCGAGCAGCGGCCCGATGAGCGGATCGCCTGGACGGCGGTCGACGGCGCCCACAACGCGGGCGTCGTGACCTTCCACCGCCTCGGCGAGGGCCAGACGCGAGTCACCCTCCAGCTCGACGTGGATCCGGAAGGACCGGTCGAGAACGCGGGCACCGCGCTTGGCGTCGTCCAGCGCCGGGTCAAGGGCGACATGAAGCGGTTCAAGGAGTTCATCGAGTCCCGCGGCAGCGAGACCGGTGCCTGGCGCGGCGAGGTCGCCCAGACCCGGAGCTAGCTTCCGCCGTTCGAGCCTCCCGACGCCCGGTCGCGACCACGCGGCCGGGCGTCTCTTCGTATCCGTTGCCGCTCGACTGCAACGACGCTTGGTTGGCCTCGCGGCCGGTTGGAGGTCGGCCGCTGGTAGCGTCGGTCCGATGCAGCCCACGATCTTCTTCGACGCGTCGGCCGCCGCCGACCCGGACGTCGCCGACCGGCTCGCCCACCTGGCGGACGCCGGTCATCGGCTGGTCCTGATCGGCGACCGGTCGCACCCCGCGGCAGGCCTCCCGGCCTGGGCCCGGGTCGTCCCGACGCTGCCGGACGCGGCGCCTCGCGGCTCGTGGTACCTGACCGCCGATCCGACGACGTGCGGTGACCGCCGCCCCGGCCTGCGGACCGTCCTCATCGGCCCGCGTGAAACCATCCCCCGCCCCACCCGCTGTGACGCGACCGCCCGCGACCTGCGAGACGCGGTCCTCGAGATCCTCACCGCGGACGCGATGAGCTGACGCTCGCCGGATCGTGCAAGGTCGCGGACAGGCCGCTGCAATCCCCGTTCGATCGCGGTTGACGCCGCCGTCATCGGGCGGCCCCGAGACTGTGATCCGCGGGCTTCCGACCACTGGGGGTCCGGGGGCCCGCATTCTTCTCTCCACCTCTCCCCGCCCGACCTGGGATGCCGGGTCGCCGGCCGACCTTCGGCGCGACGTCGAGACACCGCGACCCTGCGGGCACCGATATGCGGTTGCAACATGGCGATGAGCCGATCGCAGACGCGCGGAGGGTAGCGGTCCCTACAGTCTCAATCACGCTCGGCGGTCAACCCGTCGGCCAATCTGAATGTTCCGCGTGGAGGCGCTTGTGACGGGGCGTCTTCACCCCCGATCCCGCGGACGCCCGGAGCCCCCTCCTCCGGGCGTTCCGCATGTCTGGCGCCAGAACGCGACCACACCGGATCGCTCTGCCCGAACATGAAGAGACCGGGCCCGCTCGGGCCCGGTCTCGTGATTTCCAGCGGCCGCGCCGCCGACGCCTAGCGGAGCTGCGTCGGTCGCGTGCCGTTGTGGCGATCGAACAGGGTGTAGCCCATCGCGCTGGCCGGGATCAGCGCCAGGATGACGAGCAGCCGGTTCGCGCCGCCCAGCAGCAGCCCCATCGCGAGACCGAGGGACAGCGACGTCCCGACGGCGAGGACCTCGTCCGACTCGCGCTGGATGATCGCGTTGGCTCGTTCCAGCTGGTAGCCGGTCGCGGATGCCGCGTCGGGCAGACGCGAGGCCGCCGCCGCGGCCTTGTCCGCGACGTCGCTGGCGATCCCCTTGGCCGTCTGGGCAAAGTCGCCGTCCGTGGTTCCCGTGGTGCTGGAATCGACGGTGGTCTTGGTGGTCGTGGCCATGGTTGGTCCTCCCTGGTGATGGTCGAGCGGCCCGACCGTACGGCCCGAGGCCCGGCAACCGGGAGCCCCAGACGAGAGCACCGCTTGCAGGCGCGTGACAGCCCGCCGGGCGTCGCCACTGCAAGCGGGCTGTGAGCCATGGGAGCCCGTGCGGACGCCCGCGCAAGGCCCGCCGGACTAGGTTCGCTGACATCGGGCCAGCCATGGCCCCACGACGGGAGGTCCTGAAGACATGAACTGGGAGGACGTCAAGGCCGACACGAAGGAGACCGCACGAGACGTCACGAACAAGTCGAAGGAGACCTGGCGGAAGGCCGACGGCAACGAGAGCCTCTCCGACAAGGTCGCGAACGCCGGCGACGACATGCGTGACGCCCTCGGCAACGCAGGCGACGAGATGCGGCGCGGCGCGAGCCACGCCGACGAGGACATGGGCGACGACCGCGGCGTCGACAATCGCCCGGTCGACGATCGCTAGCTCCGAACCAGCCTGAGCTCGACGCCCCCGCGGGCCCCCCCGCGGGGGCGTCTTCTTGCCCGAAGCCGGCCGGCGGAAGGACGGCGGCGGATCAGCGGGTCGCGACGACCCCCGTGGGCGGCCCGAAGACCGATCCACACCACGCACAGGCGTCCCAGTCGAGCCCGACGGCGTGGCCGCACCGTTCGCATTGGTGGGCGAGCGCCAGCCGGCAGGTCGGACAGACGAGCCAGCCCTCGTCGATCGGCCGGAGGCAGCGTGGGCAGCGTGGCTGATCGATCTCCGCGGTCAGTGCGGCGTCTCGGAGACGCGCCAGCCGGCGCTCAGCGACGGTCGTCGCGGGCCGGACCACGACGTGGATCAGCAAGGCCAGGGGGAAGAGGAGCGGTGACGCGACCACGACTGCCCCGGCGCTCGCATAGGGCCAGACGGGGTTGCCACTCCGGCGGTGCATGTCGACGAAGGCCCAGAGGGCGCTCGCGAGCCACACGACGACCACATAGGACGTCACGACGAGGAAGACCAGGTGGACGAACGGCTGGCGGAGGAGTCCTCCGATCGCGTCTCCGAGCTGGGCGAGCAGCGCGTCCACGGCCCGAGATCCTTCCCACAGCGACAGGTGGGCGCGACGCGCCCGACGAAGTGCGAGCGAACCACGCCGACCTTGCCGATCTCGTGGTGGCCGGTCGCGCTCGTCTGACACGGATGTTGCAGGTGTCGCTTCGGCCGACGGGTCCCTGCGATGGAGCCGCAAGATGGTCGACGTGCGCGGGTGCCCGTCCGTCGATCGGGCCCCCCGATCCTGACGTCATGCTCGACCAGCAGGGCGCTTCGACGGCCGACGAGGAACCACGTTCCGATCGCCGCGCTGCCCCTCGGTCGGCAGCCCCCTCGCGGCCGGATCGCAGCGGCGCCCAGGCAGCCCCCGTCGAACTGATGCTGGGCGGGCTCCAGCCCGTCCTCGACCGCCTGCCCGAGGCGATCTTCGTGACGGACGCCTCCGGCGCGCTCCGGCTCACGAACACCGCTGCGGATCGACTCTTCGCCGACGAGCCCATTCGGGATGGCGGAGATCTCCTGTCCCGGTTCGACGGGACGGGCGCCATCGGAGGTCATCGAGTCGTCCGCGGCGAGCCGGCCCGGCGCCTGACCGTCCGACCCCGCCATCAGCCGAACACGTGGTACGCCCTCGAGCGGGTGCCGTTCGACAGCTTGGCCGAGCGCAGCATTGGCGCCGACGACGAGCGGGTCGGCTCGGCCTGGGTGCTTCGTGACGTGACCGACAGCTCGGACCTGCATGGGGAGCGCGAAGCCTTCCTGGCCGTGCTCTCCCATGAGCTCCGCACGCCGCTCACGACGATCTACGCCGGATCCTCGGTCCTGGCCCGCCGCGGCCACCTCTCGCCGCCCGCGACCCGGACGCTGGCGATGGACATCAGTGCCGAGGCCGCCCGGCTGTACGACCTCGTCGAGAACCTCCTGGTGATCGCCCGCCTCGAGCGGCGGATCCTGGAGCCGCTCGACGAGTCGGTCGATCTCGGGCAGGCGCTGGACGCCGCGATCCGGACGACGACGGACCGGCTCCCCGGCGCCGAGATCGTCCGCGAGGGCGAGCATCGCCCGCCGCCGGTCCACGGCGACACGACCTACGTGGAGCAGGCCTGCCGCAACCTGCTGCTGGCG
>JBPYEM010000430.1:0-3358 GCA_051985205.1 Candidatus Limnocylindrales bacterium
CTACTACGCCCGTGACTTCCGGGCGCTGATGCTGAAGTTCGGCCGGCTCGCGCTTGCCGACGAGCTCACGGGCTCGTCGGGCCAGGTTGTACCCGACCGCTCCGCCGACACGGAGGCGGGATGACCGATCGGATCGACCTCACCGGCGACATCGGCGAGGTCCTGCTGACCGAGGAGCAGATCGCCGCGAAGGTCACGGAGCTCGGCGCGCGGATCGGCACCGACTACGCGGATCGGCGCCTGACCCTCGTGTCGGTCCTCAAGGGGTCGCTGCCATTCATGGCGGACCTGATGCGGGCGATCGCGGTGCCGGTCCGGATCGACCTGATGGAGGTGAGCTCGTACGGCGGCACGACCACGGAGTCGTCCGGCCTCGTCCGGATCCTCAAGGACCTCTCGGCGACGATCGAGGGCGAGGACGTGCTCATCGTCGAGGACATCATCGACACCGGCCTGACCCTGAACTACCTGCTCCGCTACCTGCGTGGCAAGAACCCGCGCTCGTTGCGGATCTGCACCCTGCTCGACAAGCCGGCCCGCCGCCTCGTCGATATCCCGGTCGACTACACCGGGTTCACGATCCCGGACCAGTTCGTGGTCGGCTACGGCCTGGACTACGGCGAGTACTACCGGAACCTGCGATTCGTGGGCGTTCTCCGGCCGGAGGTCTACACGAGCCCGGAATGACGATGCACCGGCGGCCGATGGGCCGCGCCCGACGCGTCGCCGGCCTCGCCGCGGTCGTCCTGATCGTCGCCTGCTTCCTGCCGTGGTTCGGCACGTCGAGTGACGCCGGCCTCCCGCCGATCACCGGCAACGCCTTCGCCGGTAGCGGGGTCCTGGTGTTCTTCGTCGGCCTGGCGGTGATCGCGCTGCTGGCCCTGCCGTATGCCGCCGGTGACACGCCGGTGACGCTCGACCGGCCCCTCAGCTTCCTGATCCTCACCATCGTCGGCTGGATCGCGCTGGCCCTGCGGGCGGTGGACCTGGCCGTCGCGAACGCCGAGGTCCTGTTCCCGACCCGGGCGTTCGGTCTCTACCTCGCGGTCCTTGCGCTGATCGTGCTCAGCCGCGCCGTGTACAACATGCGGACGGAGCGCCGGATCTAGGCGCTCCGCGTCGCCGTGGTCCTCGCGCCTCGCGTTCGGGCGCCACGTCCTACATCAGCGACCGCACCATCCCGCCGTCGACACCGACGATCTGGCCGGTGACGTAGCTCGCGGCCGGTGACAGCAGGAACGCCCCGACCCGGCCGACCTCGGCCGGCTCGCCGTACCGCCCGAGCGGGATGCGGGCGATCTGCTCGTCACGGATCGCCTCGAGCGACTGGCCCGTCGCCGCCGACCGCAGGCCGTCGAGATGGGCGATCCGGTCGGTCGAGACGCGGCCCGGGGCGATGCCGTTGATCCGGATCGGCGCCAGCTCTGCGGCCAGCGTCTTCACCAGCCCCGCGAGCCCCGGCCGGAGCACGTTCGAGGCCGTGAGGTTCGGGATCGGCTCGCGGACCGAGCTGGAGAGGATGATCACGATCGCGGGCGCCGGCGACGACCGCAGCTCGGGCAAGGCGGCCCGGATGAGCCGCAGCGCGGCCCGCAGGACCCCGTCGATCGCCGTCGTCCAGGCGTCCTCGTCGAGCGAATCGAAGGTGCCACCGGCGGGGCCGCCACTGTTGACGACGAGCAGGTCGAGCCCGCCCAGGGCCGCAACCGCGGCGCCGACCGCGGCCCCCGGTCCGTCCGGCGTGGACAGGTCGGCCGGCGCCGCGACGGCGCCAAGGTCCTGAGTCGCCGAATCGAGCCGATCGCCGGGCCGAGCCGCGAGCGCGATCCGGGCGCCATCGGCGGCCAACTCCTGAGCGATGGCCCGGCCGAGTCCGGTCGAGCCGCCACCGACGAGGCCGCGCAACCCGCGGAGCTGGAGGTCCATCGGCGCATCGTAGGGGCCGCGGCCCTGCGTCGTCCGGGTCGGCCGGGCTCCCGTCAGTCAGGGACCACGATGCCGAGCCACGAGATGCCTCCCGCGACCGCGAGCTCGAACACGTACCGCCCCGGGGCCCAGCTCTTCGCCGCCCCCACCGCGAGCGGCCGGTAGAGCCGCGCGAACGCCGGCGGCTGTGCGGCATCTCCCGTCGCCTCGAGGGGGATGGACGCCGCCGTGACCCGCCCGCTCGCAGCCGTGACGCGCCACATGCCGCCGATCGCCACGTTGCGATCCGGGTTGCCGAGCTCCTGACCGTCCGCGCAGACGCCGATCGCCCGAACAGCGCCACTGACGGCGACGAACGGGATGTCCTGAGCGACCGGGCCCGGGCCGGGGCTCGGCTCGACTGCGGTCCAGTCCTTGATCGTCCAGTTCGCCTGGTGGGTGATCGAGACGAGTCGCCAGCCGCCGTGGCACGCGATCTCGTTGGGGCCCGCGGAAGCCGTCGGCTCGGGCGACGGCGATGTCCCCGGCTCGTCGACGGCCGCCTCGCGCGGCGTCTCGCGTGCCGGCGCCGCGGGAACGGACGACCCCTGCCACGGCTTCGCGATGAGGATCCCGAGCAGGATCGCCCCGACCACGATCAGTCGCTCCGGAGCTCGGCCGGAGCCGACGACGGGTTCGGTCGAGACGGGCGGAAGGGCACTCATCGCGTTTCCCGCTACCGTACGCCTTCGGGCAATGCGTCACCGTCGTGCACTCCGCTGCGTCGGCCGGTCGAGGCTCCAGTTCAAGAACGGTCAGGAGACGTCGTGTGAGGGTTCGAGCCGGGGCGATGGGTGCCGTCATGGCGCTCCTGGTGCTTGCCTGCGGACCGGTGACGGTGACCCCGTCCGGTTCCTCGCCGGTCGCGGCGACCCCGTCGTCGGCGGTCGTCGGCGTCGCCAGCCCAACGGCAGCCGACGCCTGGTCCGTCGTGAGCCTGGCCCAACCCTCCGTGGTCACCGACGCACCGTCGCTCCAACCGGGCTACCACTGCTCGCCGTGCCATCCGGCGGCGGCGAGCCAGCTTGCGGCGATCGCCTCGACCACCGCGGGGTCCATCGCCGTCGGCGTTCAGCAGCCACCGGCCCGGGCGATCGCGCTCGTCTCGCGCGACGCCCGGAGCTGGGCGGACCTCCCGGGCTTCGATCCGGTCGAGGGCACGGGGGCGGACGCAGTCGCCGCGACGGCGGCCCGGACGGTCATCGTGGGACGGAGCGACACGGGTGCCACGGCCTGGACCTCCACCGGCCAGGGCTGGCGCCAGGCCCCGGACCAGCCCTCGCTCCGCGTGCCGTTCGCGGCGGGCGCGATGCTGTCGGTCACCTCGTTCCGGGGGTCGTTCGTCGCCGGTGGCTATCGCGGCGACCCCGCCCACGCCGCCGCCTCCGCCGCG
>JBPYEM010000431.1:0-2620 GCA_051985205.1 Candidatus Limnocylindrales bacterium
CTGCGCCGGCCGCCGGTTGCCCAGGAGCCGCTCCCGCTCGACGTTCGCAAGGTCATCGCCCGCCGTTCTCTGCTGGAGTTCCCGCCTGGCGCGATCTGCAACCTCGGCTTCGGGATCAGCCAGCTGATCGGCCGGGTGGCGTGGGAGGAGGGCATCACGGACCGGCTTGTCCTGACCGTGGAGCAGGGGATCTTCGGTGGCGTCCCGGTCGCGGGGAACGAGGGCGGCGCGGGGTTCAACTACCAGGCGATGATCGACCAGCCGTACATGTTCGACTTCTACGACGGCGGCGGTCTCGACATCGCGAGCCTGTCATTCGCCGAAGTGGACGCCGAGGGCAACGTCAACGTTCATGCCTTCGAGGGACGCGTCCGCGGCCCGGGCGGGTTCCCGAACATCAGCGCCAGGACGCCGCGGATCAACTTCGTCGGGACGCTGACCGCGAAGGGCCTGGAGCTCGACATTTCTCCGGCCGGCGTCCGGATCGTCCACGACGGCGAGCTCGGCAAGTTCGTGCCGAAGGTCCGCGAGATCTCCTTCAATGGCCACCTCGCCCGGGAGCGCGGCCAGCAGGTCCGCTACATCACGGAGCGAGCGGTCTTCGCGCTCGAGGACGACGGGCTCGTCCTCATCGAGGTCGCGCGTGGGATCGATGTCGAGCGCGATGTCCTCGGGCGAATGGGCTTCCGGCCGCGCGTCGCGGAGACGGTCCGGGAGATGGACCGCCGGCTGTACGTCCCCGGCCCGATGGGCCTCGCCGCGGACTTCGCCGAGCCGGCCCGCGCGCCCGCCGTCCCGGCCTCGACCGCGAGACCCGCTCCGACCACAGCGGGCACGGGCACCCATGGCTGACGCCGTGGAGGTCGCCGAGGTCGTCCATCTCCGGATGGGACGCGTCGCCCATGTGGAGCTCGACGAGCCGCCGCTGAACCTCGTCACGGGAACGCTGCTCGCGCAGCTGGACGACGCACTCGCGAGGCTCGAGACCGCCGCGCCGGGCGACGTCCGGGCGGTCGTGGTGACCGGCGCCGGCGACCGGGCGTTCTCGGTCGGCTCGAACGTGAAGGAGTTCGAGACGCTGCGGACCTCGCCGTCGCGCGGTCGCAACCGGTTCCGGGTCGAGGCGCGCGTTGCCCGGCGCCTGGCCGGCCTGCCGATGCCGACGATCGCCGCGATCGAGCGGGATGCGCTGGGCGGTGGCCTGGAGCTCGCGCTGTGCTGCGACCTGCGGGTCGCCGCGGAGAGCGCGCGGCTGGGCCTGCCCGAGGTCCGTCTGGCGGTCACCCCGAGCACCGGCGGGACGCAGCGTCTGCCCCGGATCGTCGGCGAGGGACGGGCCAAGGAGCTGCTGCTCACCGGCCGGATCATCGACGCGACCGAGGCCTGGCGGATCGGGCTGGTCAACGAGGTCGTGCCGGCTGGCCGCGCGCTCACTCGCGCCACCGAGATCGCCGACGAGATCGCCGAGCGCGGTCCGCTGGCGGTCCGCGCCGTCAAGGCCCTCGTCAACGATGCCCTCGATCGGCCCGTCGCCGACGGCCACGCGGCGGAGATCGAGACGTCCGTCCGGATCTTCGCGACAGACGACCTGCTGGAGGGCGCCCGCAGCTTCGTCGAGAAGCGTCAACCCGACTATCGCGGCCGGTGAGACCGGCGGACACGAGAGGACATGCCAGGTGAGTGAGGTCGGTCGGTTCGGGGTGTTCCTGCCCTCCTACGTGTGGGAGGGCGATGGCGGCGAGCGGGCCCGCGGGATCAAGGCGTTCGCCCGCGAGGTCGAGGAGCTCGGCTTCGACTCGCTGTTCATCACGGACCACCTGCTCGTCGGCAAGCGGTTCTACTCGGTGAACTGGCTGGAGCCGTTGCTCGCGCTCGGTGTCGCCGCGGGTGTCACGGAACGTGTCCGGCTGGGCACCTCGATCCTGATCATGCCGCTCCGCAATCCGGTGCTCCTCGCGAAGGAGCTCGCGACCCTGCAGTTCCTGTCCGACAACCGCGTCGTGCTGGGTGCCGGGGTCGGCTGGAACGACGTCGAGTACGAGGCGGTCGGCGTCCACAAGGCCGAGCGCGGCAAGCGCACCGACGAGATGCTGGACATCATGCTGCCGCTCCTCGAGGGCGAGACCGTGACCTACCACGGCCGCTACTACGCGGTCGACGACGTGTTCATCGAGCCGCGAACGGACGAACGCCCAGCGCTCTGGGTCGGCGGCGGCTCGCAGCTGGCGAACCCGAAGTCGCCGGACCTCCCGAAATTCGTCGACTCCGTGAAGGCCCGGACCCTCCGAGCCGACGGCTGGATCCCGCGGCCCACCTGCCCGCCGCCGGACATCCGACGGGACCGGGAGGAGCTGTGGGAGTTCTTCCGAGAGAACGGAGCGGACCCGTCCGGGCTGTCCGTCGCCCACGAGAACTTCCTCCATCTCGTGCTGACGAACGACCCGGCGAAGGCGAGGGAGGAGCAGCACCGCGCCTTCCTGCGGGTGATGAGCGGCGAGCGCGGGCCGGACTACCTCGAGTCCGTCTACCTGTTCGGGACGCCCGACGAGATCGTGGCGTCGCTCCAGGCGCGGGTGGACGCCGGGGTCGAGCAGTTCATCCTCCACACGATGACCCCGGA
>JBPYEM010000432.1:0-3353 GCA_051985205.1 Candidatus Limnocylindrales bacterium
GCCGTGACCTCCGGCTCCTGCATCAGCCATTGGAAGTTCTCCGGGCAGGCGAGCGCCGTCGGATGCGAGATCGACGGGCTGAACGGGCAGAACATCGAGATGAACGGCGAGAGGAAGCCGGACACCGCGAGCTCGCGGCCGTCGTGGAACGTGTCGCGGATCCGGATGGCTTCACCGACGTCGACCCCTTGGAGTTCGATGGCCGACGAGGCCGGAGAAGACGATGACGCGGAGACCGACGTCGACGCGCCGACGCTCGTCGTGACCGAAGGCCGGTGCGAGGCCGTCGGGGGAATTCGCGAGCGGGTGAGCCCGGCGACCGCGGCGACGACTAGGACCGCTGCAGCGGATACGGCAAGGGCCCCGCTCCAGCGGAAGCGAGCTCGCGGTCGGCGGCTTTCGGCGGTGAGACGGCCGATGACCGTCGCCGCGAGGGCCGGAGCGGGCCCACCGACGTGATCGGCGCGTGCCAGGAACGCGGCTGCCACCCGTTCGTCTGACCACGGTTCGCGGCCGGTCGTCATTCGGCTTCCTCGCGGGCGATCGCGTCGGCGAGCGCGCGGCGCGCGGCAAACAGCCGCGACTTGGCAGTGCCTGCCGGAATCCGGAGGCGTTCGGCGATGTCCGTCACGGACTGTCCTTCGAGGTGGTGGAGGACCAGGATCGACCGCTGCTCGATCGGGAGCCGAGCCATCGCCGCGTCCAGGATCGTGGCGTCCGGGCGGGGATCGTCGCCGGACGCCGCCGTGAGATCGGGAGCCGCGAGCGACGAAGGAATCTCGCGCACACGGCGCCGCCGGCGGCCGCGGAGCGATTGCCGCGCGGCATTCACCGCGATCCGCTGGAGCCAGGCCTCGAAACGGTCCACGTCGCGGAGCCGCGGCAGCTCGCGCCACGCGGCGACGAACGTCTCCTGCGTGGCGTCGGCGGCGTCGGCTTCATCGCCGAGGATCGCAGCGGTCAATCGGTACACGGCATCCATCCGGGCGCGGAGGATCGACTCGAACGCATCGAGGTCGCCGGTCCGAGCCCGGTCGATCACCGACCGGTCGATCGCGGGTCCGATGCGGGCCTCCTCTGCGCGTTCGTCCAATGGATGCCGCTCGGGGCGCCGGGGTTCACCGGTCCCCCGCGTCGGCTCATCCTGCCGGACCGGCCGGTCGCCTCGATCGCCCGTCCGGTACGCTCCCGCGCGATGTCGATGCCCACGGCACGGGTCTCATCGCCCCTGAACCGCGACTACGAGCGGCGGCCGTACTGGCACGCGACGATGCCGGAGCTGCCGAGCTACCGCGGCCGTCGCGTTCCGGAGACGGCCGACGTCGTCGTGATCGGTGGGGGCTACACCGGGATCAACGCGGCCCGCGTCCTCGCGAAGGCGGGCGCGGCGGTCAGCCTTCTCGAGGCAGAGACGCTCGGTTTCGGTGGATCCACCCGGAACGGCGGGATCGTCCACCCCGGCTACAAGTGGGGTCCGCAGGAGCTGATCGACCGCTACGGCGAGGAGACCGGCACGGCGCTCTACCGCGAGACGATGGACGCCTACGACCTGGTCAAGACGCTGATCGCCGAAGAGGCGATCGACTGCGAGTTCCGCGAGACCGGCTACGTCGACCTGGCCTGGGCCCCCTCCCACGCCGAGGAGCTCCGCCACTCCGTCGACACCCTCGCCCGCTTCGGCGTCGAGGCGAGGTTCGTCGAGCGGCGCGACCTCGCGACGGAGATCGGGTCGACCTTCTACCACGGTGGGCTCGTCTTTCCGCCGAGCGGGCTGCTCCACCCGGGCAAGTACTTCGCGGGTCTTGCCATGGCAGCCGAACGGGCCGGGGCCGACCTCCACGAGGGCGTCCGCGCCCGGTCGATCCAGCCGCAGGCGGATGGCCGGCTCGCCGTGACGACCAATCGCGGCACCGTCCTGACGAAGGAGGTCGTCGTGGGGACGAACGGCTACACGGATGGCGTCGTCCCGTCCCTTCGGCGCCGGATCATCCCGATCGGCAGCTACATCATCGCGACGGAGCCGCTCCCCGAGGAGCTGGCACGGAGCCTCTCGCCGCGCGGCCGGGCGTTCTTCGACACGAAGAACTTCCTCTACTACTGGCATGTCTCCGAGGACCGCCGGATGATCTTCGGTGGCCGGGCGAGCTTCCTCCCGACGAACGTCGACCGGTCCGCGGCGATCCTCCACCGCGGCCTGCTGGAGGTCCATCCGCAGCTCGCGGGCTACCGCGTCGACTATGCCTGGGGCGGCAACGTGGGCTTCACGTTCGACCGGATGCCGCACGTCGGCCGGCAGGATGGCGTGACCTATGCGATGGGCTGTTGCGGCACCGGCGTCGCGATGATGACCGCGCTGGGTGCCGCGGTCGGCGAGTGGCTCGGCGGCGGCCCGGCCCCCGCCCTGAGCCAGCTGTCATTCCCGCTCGTTCCGGCGCCGTACGAGGGTCGCCCCTGGTTCCTGCCGTTCGTCGGCGAATGGTTCCGGCTCCAGGATCGTCTCGCGCGTCGCGGGGGCAACGGACGGGCGGCCTGACGAGGGGCCTGCTCAGGGTCGAACTCGTCACGTATTCACCCACGGACTCTTCGACCCGATCCCGTCGCCGCGTCTCGATGGGATGACGGCGCGCCGTCGGCAACCCGGTTCGGCCGGTACCCTTCCGGCTCGTGATCAACCCATCGCCGGTCCAATACAAGGGCGGCGACCTCGACGCCGAACGCGGCCCCGGCCTGGGCTGCTTCCGATTCCAGCTCGCCGTCCTGGTCGTCTTCGTCGTCCTGACGCCGCTGACGGTGATCTGGCAGTGGCCGAGCTGGGTCAGCGCGGTCCTGCTCTTCGCGATCATCGCGCTGCTGCTCGTGACCGGCCAGACGATCATCTTCCTGCTCCGCCTCGTCGCGGCGGACCGGCGCAGCCGTCGCCGCCCGCTGGCGAGCGCGACGAAGACGGTCGGCGAGCTCGACGACGAGGCGACGAGGGGCCAGGAGGAACGGGTGAGAGGTCAGGACCAGCGGGCAGGGGGCCTCGACGAGCCGGCGGCGACCGAAGGGGGCGACGCGACCGACGGCACGACGGCGCCGCCGTCGGACGAGGGGCCCGTGCGACAATAGGCCGCCCCGGCGCCCGACCGGTGGCGCGACCCGGCTCCGGGTCCCACTCCAGACCCGCTCGACAGGAGGATGCAGGCGTGCCCGTGCTGGCGACCTACTTCTCCGTCCGGCGCGGTCGCGACGCCTTCTTCAAGTTCTACATGAAGACCCTGTTCCCGCGGCAGGTTCGCGAGTACGAGTCCAAGTATGGGATCCGCTTCCTCGGCTGGTACAACGTCGCCCACGGCTGGGATTTCGACAACGTG
>JBPYEM010000433.1:0-7778 GCA_051985205.1 Candidatus Limnocylindrales bacterium
GACCCGATCGCCGGCCACATCCCAACCGCGATCAGCGTTCCGGTCGACGGCAACCTGTCCGGCGGTCGGTTCCGCTCGCCGGCGGAGCTGCGCGAGCGCTTCGCGACACTCGGCGCCGACGGCGCGCACGGCGACGTCGTGACGTCGTGCGGCAGCGGGACCTCCGCGATCCACCACGCGATCGCGATGCGCCTGGCCGGGCTCCCGGACCCGATCCTCTACGTCGGCTCGTACAGCGACTGGTCGCGGTCCGGCGAGCCGGTCGCGACGGGCCCGGAGCCCGGCGCGCCGCCGAACGCCGAGGCGCCGGGCCGCTGATGCGCGGAGCCGGCGCGGCGACCGATCGCCCCGTCAGTGGCTCGTGATGACCAGCTCAGGCGGATGCGTGGCGTCCTCTCGGCTCGAGAGCGCGAGCGCCGTCCCGCTCGTCGTCTCCAGGACGAGGGACCGAACCCCCGGCGTCGTGAACGACGCGGTGACGTCCACCGTCTTCCACGTGCCCGCGGTCACCGGGCCGGACGAGCCGAGCTTCGCTCCGATCGCGCCGGATGGCTGATTGGCGGACGTGATGCCGGTCTCCGTCCAGCTCGAGTCCGACACCGCGTAGACGTCGAAGCCGACCGATTGGGCAGACGTCGCCCAGATCCGGAGCGTCGCCGAATCGACGGTACCGGTGACCCCGGACGTGTCGAACTTCAGGTAGCTTCGGACGTCCGGCGAGGCGTCGACGCGCAGCGCGACCGTGCCGAAGTTCGTGGTCGGCGTCGAGGCGTCCACCTTGGCGTCGGCGGTCGGGTTCAGCGTGGTCGTCCCGCCCGATCCGCCGGACAGCGTCGTCACCGAGCCCGGTGGCGACGCCGTCGAGTTGCCGGCCGCGTCGACGGCCGTGACGACGTACTGATAGGTCGTGCCGGGCGACAGGTTGGTGTCGTTGAAGGTCGGATCGCCCGAGGCCGGCTGGCTCGCCGTCCCGACGAGGGTCCCGTTGCGGCGAACGTCATACCGAACGACGCCGACGTCGTCACTGGACCGCGTCCAGCCGATCGTGGCGGTCGTCGTCCCCACCGTCGTTCCCTGCGGCGTGCCGGGAGCCGTGGGTGGCGTCGTGTCCGCGCCACCGCCCGATCCGAAGGAGACGACCATCTGGTCCGTCCCGGTCGTCGCCGGTGCCTTCAGGTAGACGATCGAGCCGGACTGATACCAGCTCGCTCCGGTCGCGGACTGGAAGCCGGAGAGCGTCGCCGCCTTCGCGACCGCCGCCCCGTTGGCGGTCATCGACTGCGCGGTGAGTGACGTTCCGACCTGGACCTCGGCGAGCGAGCCGACCGCGTCACGGAGGGTCATCGAGAGGCTCTGGGAGCCGCTGTCCCACGACGACGCCGTGATCCCGCGGGTCATCGAGCTCGTGAACGGGTGCGTGCTCGCCGGCGGCGTGACGCGCTCCACGTGGTAGCTCATCCCGGCGGGGACGCCGGCGGCAGCCGGCAGGATGAGGATCGCCTCGGACATCGCGTCGGCGTCAGCCGTCGCGCTCGGGCCGACCTCGATCCGGGAATAGGTGCTGGTCCCGGTCAGCGTCACCGACCGGGAACCGGAGTAGCTCCCGCTGGTTGGCGTGATGTTGCCGCCCATGGCGCCGTTCTCGACCCAGCGAACGTAGTCGCCGTTCTTGATGCCCGTGATGGCGGCGCGGACGGTGACCGACGAGCCGACGGGAACGTAGACGGGATATCGGCCCGGATACGGCTCGGTCGCCGTCGACCCGAGGTCGAAGATGAGTCGGGTCTGGCTGCTCGTCGTCCCCAGCCGGCCGACGTAGGCCCGGCCCTCGTACAGCGCCTGCATCAGGTCGTCGAACCCGTTTGACGGCGCGTACAGGAACGTCGCCTGGCTCGAGCCGCTCCACGACCCGATGTGGTTGTCCGATCCCCAGTCGCCCACGAGCGGCCGGCCCGTCTTCAGGATCGTGTCCCAGTCCTTCGCCATGTTCCGCTGGCGGACTTCCATCACGTCGGCGCCGCAGGCCGGCGTGAGGCCGTTCGAGCAGGCACCGGTCGCAGCCGCGTCGGACACGCCGCCCGAGACGCCGGGATGGTTGAGCTGCCCGGGATAGCCGCTGGCCTCGGTCGGCGCGATCCCGCTCACGCCCTTCGAGTAGTTGCACGAACCGTTGCAGAACGTCGTGTACTGGCCGGCGCTCGTGATCCCGAAGTTGAACCGCTGGGCGTGCTCGGTGACGCCTTCTTCGATACTCGGGAAGACGCGGAAGTTGCCCGCGGCGTCGTCGTACTGGCCGATGAGGCCGTTACGAGCGACGAACTCGGCGCCGGCCCGGCTGTCGACGGTCCCCGTGACGGCCTTGCTCATGGAGAAGTCGTCGACGTACGCGGTGACCGGGCCGACGACCCCCACCTTCAGCTCGCTCAGGCCAAGGTAGTCCACCGGCTGGTCGGCGGGGGCGAGCGTCGAGACCGCGGCGCTGACGTCGAGCGTGCACGTGTTCCAGGTGTTCAGCGTGAGCGCCTGGTCGCACTGCGACGTCGTGATCGGCATGAGCTTCACGACGACCGGCGGGATCGGCGAGACCGCGCAGTTGCTCGAGGTCGGCTGATAGCGAGCCGGATCCGGCGCGGCGCCGAGGTACCAGACGAAGACGACGCTCTTGCACGACATCGCGACGCCGGTCGAGGCGAGGGTGTAGCCCTCCGGGCCGGGCTTCGACTTCTGGATCGTAACGTCGCCACCGAACGATGCCGAGATCGCGAACGTGCCGCCCGCACCGAGCGTGGTCGGGTAGATCGAGAACTTGGTGGTGACGGCGCCCGTGCCGGACCGGAGATTCGGCCCGCGAACCGTCCACAGGTACTGCTCGGTCGAGCCCGTCGAGGTGAGCTTCGTCGCCGCCGTTCCGGAGTGGACGGGCGAGGTCACCTGGCTGACGCCGGACCCGACCGTCGTCCAGTGGCTGACGTCGTCGTGACCAACCGCATCGAAGAACGCGTTGTTCGCGGTCCGCGACGAGATCGCGAAGTCGGACGCCTGGTTGTGGTCCGTCAGGAAGATGGCGTTCAGGCCGGCGGCACGGGCATTCAGCGCGACGATGCCGAGGTCCGGCCGGGCGTCCGCGCTGAACGTGTCGTGCACATGGAGATCTGTCGCGTACCACTGCGACGCCGGCGCCGCAGCGACGGCCGCCGGGGGCACGCTCAACAGCGCCTGCCCCGCGACGAGGAGGCCGAGACCGACCGCTCGGACGGTCGTGGATATCGTCACGCGCATACGAACCACGGGTCACCGATCTGCGAACGCTCGGACGCGGTCTGGGAATCGACCCGAAGCGAAAGGACTTGACTGAGACGCGGCTGGGTCGCGTCCAGGCGAGAGCCTACGTCATCGCCGTTCGTGAGTCATTGCAAAAACCTGGGAATCTCGGTTGGATCGATATCGGCCGCCTCGCCCTACGGACCGATGTACGTGGCCAGCTGGACGGCGACCGCGGCCGAGACCGCGCCGGTCCCGCCGAGGATCACCACCCGTCCCGGGTTCAGCCGCCCGAGCTCCGCGTCCGCCGGCGCGGGAATGGCTGTTGGTGTGACGAGGATCACGGGGACCCGGAGATGCCCGGCGACTGCGGCTCCGGCGAGCGCGTCCGGGAAGTTCGTCCCGGTCGCGACGAAGACGGCCGGCACGCCAGGCGCGAAGTACGCGTGGGAGATCGCGGCGGCCGTTGCATAGCGGTTCGCGCCGGAGATGCGCGTAACCGAGCCGCTCGTGTAGGCCTTCAGTGCGGTCGCGACGCCGGCGGAGACCGCGCCGGTGCCGCCGAGGATCACGATGCGGTTCGGCTGGAGATACGACAGGGCGCCGGCGGTCGCGCTCGGAATGGCGCTCGGGCTGACCAGCAGGATCGGCCCACCCACCTTCCCAGCGACGGCCGCGCCGGCCAGCGCGTCCGGGAAGTTCGAACCGGTCGCGATGAACGCCGTATCGACGCCCGGGATGAAATACGTGAACGCGATGTCCGCCGCCGTCTCGTAGCGGTTCGCCCCCGCGATCCGGAAGACGCCACCCGGCGCGAACGGCTGGAGGGCGGTGGCGACCGCATTCGACACGACGCCGGTCCCACCGAGGATCACGATGCGGTCCGGCTTGAGCCGAGCGAGCTCGGTCCTCGTCGCGGCGGGCAGCGTCGTCGCCGTGACGAGCAGGACCGGCGCTCCGATGCGGCCGGCGACCGCCGCTCCGGCGAGGGCGTCCGGGAAGCCCGCGCCCGTCGCGACGAACACGACCGGAGCTCCCGGCGAGAACGACCCGGAGGAGATCGCGGCGGCCGTCCCGTAGCGGTCTGTACCGGAGAAACGGGTCACGGACGGATGGGCGTCGAGCGTGATCAGGTGGTCGGAAACGCCGCTCCAGTTGCCTTGCCCATCGCCGAACTGGACGTAGACGTGCTTCGGCCCGGTCGTCGCGGTGCCGCCCACCGCCGGATCGACGAGCGACCAGAGCGTCGGGTGGCCCAACGGGACGAAGCGCCCTGCCGTCAGAAGTCCGCCGCCGGACGTCGCGTTGCTGTTGCTGACGCGAGCCTCGGTCGTCTTCGTGCCGGCAGTGGACCGGAGGTCGAGGACGGCGATGGGATCGAGCGTGTGGGCGGCCCCACCGTCGATGACGGCGGTCCCGGCCGGGGCGCCGCTCGGGCCGGCCGACAGGTGCGAGACCCACGCCTGCCAGGACGTGTTCGACGTGACGTACTCCTGGCTCGCCCAGACCCCGTGGGAATCCGCGGGGTCTGTGGCGATCTCCTGGTAGTCGCCCCAGCGGGTCCCGCCGTACGTCGTCTGTCCGCGCGAGATCGCCGCGAACGGCGCGAACGTTCCGTCACTCCCGCCCGCCGGCGCCGAGGTGGCGACCGTCCGGATCGGGCTGCCGCCGCCCGACTGCGTCGCGGTCAGATAGATCGTGCCGTCCGTCGCCCAGCCGAGGGCCGCGTCGAACGTGTCCGACCCGGCAGTTCCGATCACGTCGTCGAAGACGCTCCGGTCGACGACGGAGGTCGCCAAAAGCGGGATCAGCGAGTCGTTTGCCGGCGGCCCGCCGAAATCCGAATACGTCTCGACGTAGGCGTTCCCTCCGGCGATCGCCGCGATCGCGGCCGTCATGTTCGGGACTTGCGTCGAGGGCATCAGGTCGCCGCTCGTGAGCGTCCCACCCGTGTTGTCCGTCGGCGAGAGGAACGAGCCGGGCGGCGAGCTCAGGTCGAACATGATCGGATGAGGGCTCGCCCCGGGCGTCCCGAAGTGGATCTCCGCCCTCGCGTTGTTGATGGCCGGCGTGGACCGCCACCGGAACTCGAACCGCAGCGGTCCGCTGGCGGAATCCGCGGTCAACCAGACGTCGGCGAGCGGCGAAGACCCGCCCAGCGTCGGGGTCGCCGTCCAACCCGCCGTGAGATGGGCCCTGGTGACGCGGGCGCAGCTCCGCGACGATCCATCCGTCGGTGGCGTGCAGGCGATGTTGCTGGTGAACCACAGGTCACCGCCCTTCACCCACACGCCGAGCGGCCGGCCGTCGATCACGGGATCCCCCGAGGCGACGAACCCCGCCGGACGCGGCGGATCGACGGGCGCCGGCAGCGGGGTCCCGAACTGGTCGGGCGGCAGGTTCGAGGGCACGCTCAGGTCGTAGATGCCCCCGAAATGGGCCGACGGCCCGACACCGGTGATCACGAAGTAGCCGATCCCGGTCGAACCGAATCCCGTATCGCCGGTGTCGAGGACGACGGGCAACGCAGCCGTGCCATCCATGACCACCGCTGGTCTCGGGGTGGAAGTGTCGTCGGGCATCGTCACGATCGCGGCGGTCACGGAGCCACCGGCGAGCAGGGTGTTGAGGGACATCTCGTAGACGACCGGCGCCTGGAAGTTGGCGGCATCACAGGTGACCGAGGAGATGTCGAACACGTTGCCGCTGACGACGACCTTGTCCGCGGAGATCCCGAGCCCGGGGAAGTCCACGAACGCGGATGACCTCGTGAAGCGATAGACCAGCCAGCCGCCGGCGGCGTTCGCGGTATCCGACACCGCGACATGCAGGTAGCCCTTCTGGCAGTCGCCGCTGAACTCCGAGGCGATCCAGCGGCTATGCGCAGGATTCCAGACGACCTGCGGGTCCCCACCGATCACCGTCGTGGCGGGCTCGGCGAAGAAGGCCCACAGGGGCAGGTCGGCGAGCAGGGTCCCGGCCCGGTCACGGACCCGCATCGACTCGTTCGTGGCGGAGACGATCTGGGTCGCGCTCACGGCGACGACCGGGTCCGGCGGCTCGAAGCAGGGCGCGATCGGACAGCCGAACTCCGTGTCCCGGAAGCCGGCCTGGCCGTCGACGACGCGCAGGTTCATGGTGCCGCTTTGGATGGGCGCGAACATCCCGGTGACCGCCCGCGAGGCGCTCGCGTCGAGGTGACACGGGTCGCGACCGGCACAATCTCCGGACCAGAGGACGAACGAGCCCCCGACCGGCGGCCGACCGACGAGTCGAAGGGTCTGACCCGCATACGCCGAGATGTCGAGCGAGCATGACGCCGCCGTGCATGTCAGGTCGGGCGACGTCGAGCCCGGCGCGTAGACGTCGACCGCCGCTCCAACCAGGCCTCCGGTGATCGTGACGTCGAGGCCGACGACCGCCGCGAGGGGCGCGGCGCTCGCGGACCCGGTCCGCCGTGACGATGACGCCGGACGCGGTCCCTGCCTGGTCGCGTGCGGGACTGGCCGCATCGGGGACGGGCGATGCGCGGCCCGGGGGTGCTCCCTGGCCTGTCGCTCGGCCGCGGCGACATCGACATGCGTCCGAGCGGCCGTCTCGGTCCCGCGAGCCGAATCCGAGCCCGAGGCGGCGCCGACCGGCGCACTCGCGGCGGAGGCCGACGATGCCCCCGCGGCGCGGGCGACCGCCGACGCGGGCGCCGCGATCGACGTCGCGATGAGGATCGCCGAGGCAAACGCTGCGAGGCGCCGCTGGATGCCGGGCAACATCGACCTCCCCCTTCTGGCGGGCGTGACGGCGGGGCAGCGTCCCGTGGACGCCTCGACGAGCGAACCGTTACATCCGATCCGAGGACATGATGGCGCGACTCGCAAGCGCCGGCCGGCCCGGCGCGCGCGGGGCTACTCCAGGTAGTCCTTGAGCTTCCGGCTCCGCGACGGATGGCGCAGCTTGCGGAGCGCCTTCGCCTCGATCTGGCGGATCCGCTCGCGGGTCACGTTGAACTCCCGGCCGACCTCCTCCAGAGTTCGCGCTCGCCCGTCCTCGAGCCCGAACCGCAGCTGGAGCACGCGCCGCTCGCGGCCGGTCAGCGAGTCGAGCACGGCCTCCACCTGCTCCTTGAGCAGCTGATGCGACGCGGCCTCAGCGGGGGCCAGCGCCCCCCGATCCTCGATGAAGTCGCCGAGGTGGGAGTCCTCCTCCTCGCCGATCGGCGTCTCGAGGGAGACCGGCTCCTGCGAGACCTTGATGATCTCGCGGACCTTCTCGGGCGTGACCTGGACCTCCTGGCCCTTGGACATTGCCTCGGCGATCTCCTCGACGGTCGGCTCCCGGCCGAGCTCCTGGAGGAGCTGGCGCGAGACGCGGATCAACCGGTTGATCGTCTCCACCATGTGGACCGGGATCCGGATCGTCCGGGCCTGGTCCGCGATGGCGCGCGTGATCGCCTGGCGGATCCACCACGTCGCGTAGGTCGAGAACTTGAAGCCCTTCTCGAAGTCGAACTTCTCCACCGC
>JBPYEM010000434.1:0-5573 GCA_051985205.1 Candidatus Limnocylindrales bacterium
TCAACGTCCTCACGATCGACCAGATCACGCCGCTGCCCGGCCCCGGGCTCATCGTGTCGACCGCGACGCTCACCGCCAAGCGAGCGGCCATTGCCGGGTTCGTCCGAGCGACGCTCAAGGCGATGAACGAGATCGCGGCGACGCCGTCCGTCGGCGTGGACGCGTCGATCAAGGCCGTCCCGGATCTCGGCAAGGACCGGGCGACCCAGGAGGCGATCCTCGCGGCGACGATCGCGACCTGGCCGCCGTCCGGGGCCGCGGCCGGCGCATCGCTCACCGGGGCGATCGACACCGCCGGCTGGCAGAAGTCGGTCGACTTCATGACCGGCCTGAAGCTCGTGGCGAAGCCCGTCGCCGTATCCGATCTGGTCGATCCGTCCCTGACGTCGAGCGGGTCCTGATCGGATCTCGCCCGCGAGGCATCGCTCCCTGACCGACGGCATTCCGGGCTCGCGGTCGGCCTAAGATCGGCCGGTGATCCGGACCGTCGAAACCGACATCGCCGTGCGCCTGCCGTCGGCGCCGCCGTTCGCGCTTCGGGCGCGGATCCTCACGCCACTTCCCGGTGGCAAGACGCGCGACGTCGCGGACGGGCTGCTCGAGGTCGACGCGTCCGGCAGGATCGCGGCGGTCGTCGAGGTCGCCGATGCCGGCTCCGACCGCGTCGAAACGGCGATCGACCTGCGGCCGCTCGTCGTCCTGCCCGGCATGGTCGACCTCCATGCCCATCTCCCGCAGGTTCCGAACGCCGGTCTCGGCTACGGGCTGCCACTGCTCGGCTGGCTCGACCGATTGACGTTCCCGACCGAGCGGGCCTGGGCGGACCCTGCCGTCGCCGAACGGCTCGCGCCGGCGATCTTCCGGGCGTTCGCGGCCGCCGGCACGACGACCGTGCTCGGCTACGGCGTCGTCTACGAGGCGGCCGTCGACGTCGCCTTCCGGGCGGCCGAGGCGCACGGCATCCGGGCGATCCTCGGCAAGGTGATGATGGATCGGATCACCTACGACCGAACGATCGACCCGACCACGATCCTGCCCCGGTCGGTCGACGAGAGTCGACGGCTTGCGGAGCGTTGGCACGGGGCGGCGGGCGGCCGGCTCGGCTACGCGGTCACGCCGCGATTCGCGATCTCGTGCACGCCGGAGCTGCTCGCGGCGTCCGCCGAGCTTGCGCAGGAGGTCGGGTGCTGGTGGCAGACGCACCTGGCCGAGGACCCCCACGAGTGCGCCGGGGTCGCGAAGCTCTTCCCCGAATCCCGCGATTACGTCGACGTGTACGAGCGAGCCGGCGGCCTCGGGCCGCGGGCGATCCTCGCGCACGCGATCCACCTGTCCCCGAGCGAGGAGGCACGGGTCGCTGCTGCCGGGGCGAGGATCGCGCACTGTCCGACGTCGAACGCGTTCCTCGGCGCGGGCGTGATGGCGCTGTCGTCCCGGCTGGCCGCGGGGATCACGGTGGGCCTCGGGTCGGACGTCTCGGGCGGGTCCGAGCTGTCGCTCTTCGGGGTGATGCGCGCGGGCGCCTACGCCCAGCAGGCACGGCGGGCGCTCGTCGACGGCGAAACGACGGCCTACCCGACGGCGCTCGACCCACTCGACTGGCTGCGGCTGGGGACGCTGGACGGGGCGCGGGCGCTCGGGCTGGACGACGCGATCGGGTCGATCGAGGCCGGGAAGGAAGCCGACCTGATCGCGGTCGACCCGCGTCGGACGGCGCCGCTCGCGGTCGAGCGCGAGGGCGACCATGAGGACGACGCGGACCTCGCGGCCCTCGTCGATCCGGAGCTGCTCGTCAGCCGGCTGATCTTCCGCGCTGACTCGACGATGGTTCGCGGCGCATGGGTCCGCGGCCGCCGACTCGAGGGTCCTGGATGAGCCTTCCGGACGCGCCCATCGATGCCCGGTTCGGGCACGTCAACCTGATCGCCCGCGACTGGCGATCGCTCGCAGGCTGGTACAGCCGGGTTTTCGGGTGCGAGCTCGTCCCGCCGGAGCGGGATTACTCCGGTCCGGAGCTGGCGGCCGGAACCGGAGTCCCGGGCGCGGCGCTCCGCGGCGTCCATCTCCGTCTGCCGGGTCACGGTCCGAGCGGTCCGACGCTCGAGATCTACCAGTTCGCGTCGATGCCGGACGGGTTGCCAGCTTCGGCGAATCGGCCGGGCTTCCGGCACATCGCGTTCGGGGTGCCGTCGGTCGTGGCCGCCCGGGAGGTCGTGCTGGCGGCGGGCGGTGCGGCGGTGGGATCTGTGGTGACGCTGCAGACCGCCGACGGGCGGTACGTGACCTGGGCGTACCTCACCGACCCCGAGGGCAACATCATCGAGTTGCAGTCGTGGTCGGACTCGCCGCCGGACTCCCCGCCAGACTCGCGACGGGGCACGGCGCCTGACGCGTTGCCGGACTCGCGAACGGACTCGCGATCGGGAACGGCGCGTGACTCCCCGCCGGACTCGGGGACGGGCTCCCGATCGGGCGCGGCGTCTGACTCACCGGCGGCGGTCAGCCGATGACGATGGCGTCGGTCGTTGGCGCCCAGCCGCGCCGCAGCGCCGCCATGGCCTCCCTGGTCCGGCCCGGCAGTCGCCCGAACGCCGCCGGCGCTCCGGCCAGCGCCCGCCGGTTCCGGGGCGTGTCGGCGACCAGCAGGATCAGTTGATCGACCTGCTCGCCGGCGTCGCGGCGCTTGAGTTCCAGGCGTCGTTCGACCGCCTGGACGTCGGCGAGAACCGTCTCGGCCTCGACCGCAATGGACCATCCGCGCCCGCTGACCACGGCATCCCAGGCGCGAAGGTCACCGTCGGTGGGCAGCGGCACCTCGGTGCGCCAACGCAGGCTCGGATGGATCTCCCGCCGGAGCCGCTCGAGCAGCCGCTGCTGCCCGGCGTCCCGGATCGCATCTCCCGCGGGGTAGGCCCGCAACCGCACGTCCAGCCCGACGACTGCGGCAACCGAGCCAATCCTCGCCAGATCGAGGCCGCTTTGATGTCCGCGCTCGAGCTTCCACAGCTGCACGTGGTCGACGCGGGCGGCCTCACCGATGGCTCGAAGGCTGAGACCGGACGCGAGACGCGACTGCCGGATCTCCAGACCGACCCTTCGCAGGTCGTCGCTCGCCCGGCGTCGGCCCCGATCCGCGGCTCGTTCGCGCGTCGCCACGAAAGCAGAGTCTCACGCCGCGCTCATCTGGCAATGACGTCGGGGGTCCGGTGTCCCGACGACGATGTTGTTCCACCAACAACAAGTGGTCGCCGGCCAGCGCGAAGCTGCCCCCGGTTCGGTCCTCCTTCGACGCTCGTTGTCGACCGGACAACACCAGTCGAACGGATGGCCACGATTGGGCCACTCTCGCCAACCCGCTTGACGCTTGTTGTCCGTCGGACAACAGGATCGGGTGGGCGAGCATGCCGCGGAGCTCGGGACCGATGAGCGATCGCGTCGACCTGCTGATCACCGGCGGCACGATCGTCGATGGGACGGGCGCGGCCGGGCGCGGGGGGAGCGTCGCCGTGGAATCGGGCCGGCTCCGGGTCCTGGCGCCGAACGATCCGACGCCGCGCGCGGCCCGCACGATCGACGCCGCCGGCAAGGTCGTCGCGCCCGGGTTCATCGACCTCCACTCGCACGGCGGCCTGGTGATCCTCGCCGATCCGCGGCACGAACCGAAGGTCCGCCAGGGTGTCACGACGGAGCTCGTCGGCGTCGATGGGCTCGGCTACGCGCCGTTCGCGGACCGCGAGGACCTGGACGCCCTGCGCGAGATGAACGCCGGCCTCGACGGCGACCCGGAGGACGTCAGCTTCGATTGGTCGACCATCGCCGGCTATCTGGATCGCCTCGAGGGCCGCTCGCTCAACCTCGCTACGCTCGTCGGGAACACGCCGATCCGGATCAACGCGATCGGCTGGGAGGACGAGCCGGCGACCGCGACGACGCTCGCTTCGATGCGGAGCCTGGTCCGGGAGGCCCTCGAGGAGGGTGCCTTCGGCCTCAGCACCGGGCTCGACTATCCGCCCGGCGCCTATGCGACGACGGAAGAGCTGGCGGCACTCGCCGAGGAGTCCGGACGGCTCGGCGGCATCTACCACAGCCACGTCCGCTACAACCTCGGCGATCGGTTCCTGGACCCGTTCCGCGAGGCGATCGAGATCGGGCGGCGCAGCGGGGCGCCCGCGCACATCACCCACTTCTACCATCGGGCGACGTTCCCCGGGACGCCCGACGAGATGCTTCAGCTCGTCGACGAGGCGAGGGCAAGGGGCCAGGACGTGACCTTCGACGCCTACCCGTACGAGTGGGCGAGCACGCGGCTCCTGATCCTCGTCCCCATCTGGGTGCAGGCCGGCGGGCCGGCCAGGACCAAGGAGCGTCTCGCGGACCAGGGCGTGCGGGCGCGCGTCCGCGAGGACCTCACGACGCGCGGTCAGCTGTTCGCCGGCCACGGCGGTCTCCGCGATGTCCGGATCGGCAATCTCCGGCGCGCGGAGTACCTGGCCTACGAGGGTCGGCGGCTCGGCGACCTGATCGACGACCGCGGCGCGGATCCGGTCGACGTCCTGTGTGACCTCCTGCTTGCCGAGGACCTCCGGCCCAGCGAGGTCACGCCGGGTCCGCACACGGACGGGATCCGCCGGTTCCTGCGTCACCCGATCGGCATGGTCGGGACCGACAGCACGTTCCTCGGCGCCAAGCCGTCACCCCGGACCTACGGCTCGTATCCGCGGATCCTGGGTCAGTTCGTGCGCGACGAAGCGATCCTGGGGCTGGAGGAGGCGATCCGGCGGATGACGAGCGCTCCCGCCGCGCGGCTGGGCCTGCGCGACCGGGGGACGATCCGGGACGGCGCCGCCGCCGACCTCGTCATCTTCGACCCGGTCACGGTTCGGAGCGACGCGACGGTTGACGATCCCCGGCGCGAACCCGAAGGGATCGAGACGGTGATCGTGTCGGGCGTGCCGGTGATCGACGCTGGCGCTCACACCGGAGCGACCCCGGGCCACGCCCTGCGGCGAGGACGCGATTAGGCGAAGCCGGCGGAAGTGGCGTCGAGGCGGAGCGTCCCGCGTCCACCGGCCAACCGGCCGCCACGACCGCGCCACTCCAGCCCCAGCAGGCTGAGCTGGCCGCGGGGCCGCGACGAGACGTCGCGACCCCGCGTCGGTGGTGGAAGCTCAGCTGGCGGAAACGGTGGCTGCGGCGACGCTCGGCTCTCGCCGAGCCCGTGCCATGCTCTTGCCGCGTGGCCGCTCCCGATCCGCGAACAGGCGCTGCTCGGCTTCCTGAACGGCGGCCGCGGCAGTCTGCCCCTGGTTGATCTCCGCCCAGCCGACCGCGAGCCGCAACGAGACGGCTCCGGAGGCGAGCCACAGGTCACAGGCGGCGCGGATCCGCTCGACGTAGTTGATCGCAGCGACCTCGCCGGTCTCGGTGAGCAGGACGCCGAACCGGGACGACCCGAGGCGGGCGAAGTGGTCGACCTCCCGGCCGTGCCGGCGCATCGTGACGGCGATCGGCGGGATCAGCCGTTCCGCCGTCTCGGGCCCGAGGCGCTCCGCGAGCCGATCGATCCCGACGAG
>JBPYEM010000435.1:0-2645 GCA_051985205.1 Candidatus Limnocylindrales bacterium
GGCGGCGCCCTCCTGAAGCACACCCGTGGGCTCGCCGGCGGCATCGCGGCG
The DNA here is from genome assembly GCA_051985205.1 of Candidatus Limnocylindrales bacterium. GTDB lineage: Bacteria > Chloroflexota > Limnocylindria > Limnocylindrales > CSP1-4 > CF-46. The sequence goes on from JBPYEM010000435.1 coordinate 52, forward strand.
GATGATGCCGCCCGGCGGATCGGCCGCATCCCGGCCGATCCCGGCGAGCTGGAGCGCTCGTCGGCTGACCCACAGCGCGTGATGGTCGTGCGCCCACAGCGCGATCGGCCGGCCCGGCGCGACCCCCTCGAGATCGTCGGCCGTCGGCCAGCGCCCCCAGCGGTCGGCGTTCCAGCCATGCCCCTCCAGCCAGGCCTCGGGATCGGTCAGTGCGGCGTGGCCCGCCGCGATCGCGTCCAGACCGGCGGCGAGGGTCGGTGCCGCGGTGAGATCGATCCGATCGAGGGAGAGGCCGCCTTCGGCGAGATGGAGGTGCGCGTCGGTCAGGCCCGGGATGGCGACCTCGTCGGGGTCGATCTCGATCCGGCGGGTGTGCGGGTCTGCGCGCGTCTCCAGGTCGACGGCGGATCCGGCGAAGGCAACGCGACCGCCGGAGATCCCGATCGCCTCGACCCAGCCGAACCCGCGGTCGCCGGCGAGGGTCGCGATCCTGCCGCCGCTGACGAGGACGTCGAGGGGCATCAGGCCGAGCTGGCGGTGGTTCGCGAAGCTGCGCCGCCACCGCTCCAGAACCAGTCCGGATCGTGGATCGGCGCGGGGTCGGCGAGCAGCTCGCTCAATCCGTCGCGGTCGAGACCCGCCCCGATTCCGAGCGCGAGGGCGATCCGCGCCTTCGGTCCGGTCAGATGCCCGGCGAGCATGGCACCCGCCCGCTGCCACGTCGCGCCTCCACCCGGGAACGCGTAGCCGATCCCGGCCGCGCCTGCCGGGCAACGGGTCGCGAGGACCACCGGCAGGCCATCGTCGATTGCCGCTTCCGCAGCGGTCAGCAGCGAGGGATCGGTGTTGCCTGCGCCCGTCGCCGCCACGACGAACCCCGACGCACCCGCGGCGTGGAGCGCGGCGATCGCCGTGCCGTCCGTCGCAACCGTTGCGGTGACGAGGTGGACGCCATCCGCCGCCCGGGATGCGGCGACGAAGCGCCGCGGTCCCCGCTCCTGTCGCAGCGTGACGCCCTCGTCGTCGACCGAGCCGAGCGAGCCTCGATTGAGGCTCTGGAACGTGTCGTAGGCGGAGGCATGCGTCTTCGTGACGTCGTCGGCCGCCTCGATCCGCCCACCGAGCACCACGACGGCGCCAACGTCGGCGCCCTGCGCTGCCGGCGAGGCCGCCACGCGAACCGCGTCGGTCAGGTTCCGCGGGCCGTCGTAGCCGGGCTGGCTCGCCGCGCGCATCGCGCCCGTGACGACGATCGGCTTCGGGCCGTGGTGGAGGAGGTCGAAGAAGAACGAGGTCTCCTCGATCGCGTCGGTGCCCTGGACGACGACCGCGCCGTCGATCGACGCGTCGGCGAGGGCCTCCTGGATGGACCGGTGGACCGCGAACAGCTTGTCGAACTGGAAGTGGCTGGCCGGGGTCAGACCCGCGTCGATCGGGACGATGTCGGCGATCGCCGTCAGGCCGGGCACGGTCTCGAGCAGCGCCGCGCCGCCGAGCCTCGGCACGTTGCCGCCGGCCGCCGCGTCGTGGCGCATACTGATCGTGCCCCCCGTGAAGACGATCGCGACCCGTGGCACGGCGATGGTCAGTCTGCGGACCGACGCCCGGCGTCGCTCCGGTCGTGCGTCGGGTCGAGGTCGGGGTCGACTTCGCGCTCCGGTGTGGGCCGCAGCCCGCCGGCCACGCCGGCAGTCCGCGGCGCGACGTCCTCGAGCCGGTCGTCCTGATCGTCGAGGAAATCCTCCGGACCTGCGACCTCCGCACCCAGGGCCTCCACGAACGGGTCGCGGCGGTTGCCGACGCTTGCCCGCGACACCCGCTCGACGGGTCGGAGCGCGCCGCGCAGGTAGATCGAGGCAATCCCCGACGCCGCGATCAGGACGGCAACGACGACGAGGACGACGGTGGTGCCCAGGAGGTCGGCGATCGGGCCCACGACGAGGATCGGCAGGAAGCTCGCGACCGAGACGAGCATGTTCAGGACACCGAACACGCGGCCCCGGACGTCCTCCGGAAGGTCCTCCTGGAGCTGTGTCTGCGACGGGATCGCGACCGAGGCATAGGCGATGCCCGCGAAGAACGCCACCGCGACGACGATCGACAGCAGCGACGTCAGGAGCGACAGGTTCGGCACGGTCTGGGTCACGACCGAGGTGGCGAGGAAGTTGCTGATCCGGCCCGACAGCGCCATCAGGCCCAGCAGCACGCCCAGCGAGATCAGGCCGCCCTCGATGACCCGCCGCCGGGGGATCAGCCGGCCGTAGGCGTTGAGCAGCAGGATCCCCATCACGATCCCGACGCCGAGCGGCAGGACGACGACCACGAAGTCGTCGGCGCTGAGGCCCAGGGTCCGCTGGGCGAAGCTCGGCCCCAGGACGCCCAGGACACCCACCAGCGACGCCGCGATCCCGAGGTAGATCATCGACCAGCGGATCTCCCGGTGGTCGCGGATGTAGGCGAGCCCCTCGCGGAGCTGCTCGCCGACGGATCCGATCGCTGCCTGCGCCTCACGGGCACGGCCGGCGGCGTCGCGGGCCGCGTCGTCACGGGCCGCCGGTGGCGCCGCCGGCAGGGTCCAGCAGAAGGCTGCCGCG
>JBPYEM010000436.1:0-3090 GCA_051985205.1 Candidatus Limnocylindrales bacterium
TCCTCGCCGAAGATCGCCCGGATCGACGGCGCGAAGACGTCGGCGAGGTCGAGGTCGATCGCCCGGACCGTTCGGTGGAAATAGACCTGGAGGTACAGGAAGAGCCGCGCGCTCAGGAACAGCTCGAGGGCACCGAGACCCGGTTCGTAGAGCGTCAGTCCGCGTTCGCCGATGAACGCGTAGCGCCGGAGCCGTTCCACGTCGATATCGATCGCCACGCCCGTCATCCAGGCATCACGGCGCACGTAGTCGAGGTTGTCGACGGTGAAGACGCCCGACAGCAGCGGCTGCAGCCAGCGGACCCATGTGGGCATCGTCTCGTCGGCGAGCGGGGGCTTGCTCACGAGGAACGCGACCCAGCGCGGGTCGATCGCCTCGCCGGTGCCGAAGGCATCTCGGACCGACTCCGACCCCGGCGCCCGCCGCAGGCCGCGGATCAGGTCGCCGAGCTCGCGCTCGATGATCAGCTGGGACAGGTCCTCGTGGCTGAGCCGCTTGCCCGGCCCGCGACGAGGATCCGCGGGCGCCGGGAAATCGACGAGGACTCGCTCATCGAAGAAATGGGCGAACGGCCCGTGTCCGACATCGTGGAGGAGACCGGCGACGCGCATGGTCTCGGCGACGAGGCCCTCACTCGGCGCCGGTTCGCCGCGGCCGGCGAGGGCCGCCCGGAGCGACGGGTAGAGCGCGCGGGCCCAGAGGCCGGCCTCGTGCATCACCCCGAGGCCGTGGGTGAACCGCGAGTGCTCCGCGGTGGGGAAGACCCATCGGGCGCTCTGCAGCTGGCTGATCCGGCGCAGCCGCTGGAGCCACGCCGTATCGAGGAGGTCCTCCTCGGCCGCCGCCTCGTCCGGCAGGTCGACTGCCCGCGACTCCGCCGACGACAGCCGCTTCGTCAGCTCGACATAGCCGTGGATGGGATCGCTGATCAGATTGACGGCGCTGAACGGGTGGCGCGGCATCAGCCGGCGCCCCTCGCGGGCGTCCTCGACCCGGAACTCGCCGGCCCGGCAACGGCTCCCGTCGCCGCATATCGCGCGGCCGCCCGGGCATGGGTCGCGGCGACGTCCTCGCGCAGACCCGCCGGCTCGATGACCTCGACATCGTCGCCCCACGAAAGGATCCACAGCCGGATCTCGATCGGGCCCGCGACGGTCGCCCGCCACAGCAGGCTGCCGTCGGCCTCCACCTCGACGGCCTCCGTCGGATGCCAGCGTGCCTCGCGGACGCGGCTCGCCACCGCCGGCGAGAACCGCAGGACGACGTCGATCGGCTCCTGGTCCGCGATGATGTCCCAGGCCAGCTCGAACATCCGGTCCAGGGTCTCCGGCTCCGGCTCCGGGAAGCTGTCGGGCGACAGCGAGACGTCGCGGATCCGTTCGATCTTGAACGTCCGGATCGCTTCCCGGGTCTCGTCCCAGCCGATCAGGTACAGGGCGTGCGTCCAGAGCGACGGCTCGATCAGGTACGGCCGGACCCGGGCCTTCCGCGGCGCCGCCTCTGGCGCGTACGGGGCAGGGGCATAGTCGAACGCCGCGACGCGGCGCTCCGCCCAGGCCTGTGTCAGCAGGTGGACGTGCCGGCTGAACGCCTCATCCGTCGGTCGGCGCGAGAGGGCGTCGAGGCTCCGGTCGACATGCTCGCGGAGCGCAGGCGGCAGGATCGCCGCGAGCTTCTCGAACGCGGCCGCCAGGTCCGGGTCGTAGGTGTCGGCATAGCGGCCCATCAGCCGCGCCGAGAGGACGACGGCCATCGCCTCGCTCCGGGTCAGCTTCAGCGGGGGCAGGAACGCCTCGGCCTCCACGCCCCATCTGCCGGCGTCGGACCAGAGCGGCATGCCCAGCTCGCCCTCGATCGAGCGGAGGTCCCGGTACACGGTCCGGACCGACGAGTCCACCCGATGGGCGATCTCCGCTGGACGCATGCCGTCCGGGTGGGCGTTGAGGAGGGCCAGGATCCGCGTCATTCGTGCGAGCCGGTCGCGCTTCGCGGAGCCCCGGTCGTCGTCCATCGCCGTCATCATCGCCGCTCCGCCGGCGGCCCGTCCGACCATCCGCTGCGGGGAAGCACGGCCGAACGAGGACCGGACCGCTCCGCGGGCCTCACCCGGCTGGCGCGGTCACGACCAGGCTGCTGTCACGGTCGACCGCCGTCAGGACGACCCGGACGGTCGCCTGGAGCGCGCCGTCCTGGATGTCCGCCGCGTCGCCGTTGACGCTGCCTTCGATCCGGCCGATCTCGTCGTCCAGGAAGACCCAGTACGACAGCTGGCCGCGCCAGTGGGCGAGATCGGCCCCGCCGACGAGCCATGCGACCTGGGGAAACGCTTGACGGAACGTCGGGCCGTCGACGGCGATCCGGCACTGGCGAGCGCGCGCGCCGTCGATCAGGGACACGCCACCGGTCTGGGCCGCGGTGCGCGCCCCACCGGTGATCGCGACTTCGAAGGCCGTCAGGTCGAGGACACCGGCCGGGACCGCGTCGTCGGGCGAGGCCGCCCGCCAGCCCCCCGTCGGTCCGCGGACCCAGCTGCTCGACCCGACGGTCGCCCGGCCATACAGGCCGATCGTCCGGCTCGTCGCGACGTAGGCGACCCACCGCGTGTCGAAATGCGACCGGTCACCGCTGAGGTCGACGCTCCCGAGGGTCCCGCCATCCATCGTCCCGTCGAGGTGCATCGTCACCCGTGACGTCGTCCCGACGTCCATCGCGCCATTGCATGGCGGCGGGTCCTTGTCGATGTCGGTCGGCCCGAACCGCGACGAGACCGCGACCCGGTCGCGGAGCGCGACCTCGTTCGCCATCGCGACGGCGGCGAACACCAGGCCCGTGCCTGCCGCGAGCACGGTCGCGACGACGAGCCCGCGCACGACCCGGCGGCGTCGGATCGTCGTCGCGCCAAGCCGCTGCCGGGCGATCCCGAAGCCGCTGAAGAGGCACGTCCCGATCAGGGCGAGCACCCACGGATACGCCGCCTCGACCGACGGGATGAGCGTCTGCACGCCGCGACCACCCAGCTGGCCGACGACGTCGGCCATCGACGGGATCAGCAGGAGAAGGCTGGCGGTGCCGAGAACGAGCATCGCCGCG
>JBPYEM010000437.1:0-3537 GCA_051985205.1 Candidatus Limnocylindrales bacterium
CGATCGGGACCGCGACGCGGTCGCCGGGGGAGCGCTGGCCGGACCAGCTCGTGGAGCGGCTGGCGACGGACCGCGTGACGGAGCCGGCGCTGGCGCTCGTCGCGAACCTGGGCGTCAACGGCTACACGTCGCGCGACGTGATCGAGCGGGAGCTACCGGCGTTGGACGGCCTCGCCCCGGGGTTCGCCTCGCTCCTGGTCGGCGTCAACGACGTCGTCCAGGGCATCCCGCCCGACGCCTATCGGGCGAACGTGACGACGATCCTCGACGCGCTGCTGGTCCGGTTGCCTGCCGACCGGGCCGTCGTCGTGTCGACGCCTGATTACACGGTCACACCCCAGGGTGGGGCGTATGGCGACCCGGTCGTCCAGTCCGCCGGGATCCGCCGGAACAACGCAATTCTCGGAGAGCTCGCCGCTGAGCGCGGGATGGCATTCGTCGACATCCACGATCTGTCGCTGCGCGCCGCGGACGATCGCTCGCTGGTCGCCGGGGACGGCCTCCATCCCTCGGGCCGGCAGTACGCCATCTGGGTCGATCGGATCGCGCCAGTCGTCGCGCGTCTGCTCGGCGCGGATCAGCCCGGAACGACCTAGTCTCGCTCTGCGAGAACGATCTCGAGGAAGCGATCCAGTCGCTCCACCGCCGCGGGCGGGAACCACGCCGGATCACCGTCGGTGAGGTAGTCGAAGACGGTCCGAAGCTGGTGGAACCGGGCATCGGTCAGGTCGCCGCCGGCAGCCGCATAGGCCCGTCGGACGGCGAGAGCGGCCTCGACCGAAACGTCCGTGGCCAGGTCGACGCGAAGGTGCGCCAGGTCGGCGGCCGGCGGTCCGAGCGACGCCGACGACCAGTCCACGACGCCCGTCAGGCGGTCACCAGCCCAGAGCGTGTTCCAGACGTGGAAGTCCCGGTGGATCAGCCTCGGCGGCGTCGCCGGTGGCGGTTGCGACGCCACCTCCAGCGCCTCGTCCCACAGCTCGCGTCGGCGCGTCGCGGCCGGGATCACCGCGTCCGCGAGCTTCCCGAAGGGCTCGTAGATCGGCACGACCCGGGCGAGCGCAGGGCTCCAGCGTTCGATCCCGAGCGCATGGATCGCGGCGAGCGTGCGACCGACGATCACGAGCCGTTCGGGGCGCCTGATCTGCGCGATGGTCGGCTGGGCTCCGGGCAGCCGCTCGGTGAGCAGTGCCGGGGCGCCCGAGGCGGAGCCATCGGGATCCACGGCCACGACCGTCGGGATCGGAACGGAGCCGTCAGCGAGCGCCCGGAGGACCGCGGCCTCCTTTGCCGCATCGAAGCCCGGATCCTCCCTCTCCCAGCCCGGCCGGACCCAGCGCTGGAGGACGAGGTGGTGGCGCCGGCCCGCCGCGTCGTCGATGGTCACGGCGTGGGTCGCCTGTGCGATGCCGCTGCCCAGTCGCGCGACGGCGCGGACCCGAGCGCCTCGGCCGACGGCCCTCACGGTCCAGGCGAGCGCCGTCCGCGGCGGCGTCGTCTGCCAGGCCGGGCGATCAGCCGTGGCGATCGGCCTCGAGGCGCAGCTCGCGGAGCCGCTCGTCGTCGATCCCGAGATGGTGGCCGATCTCGTGATAGAGGGTGTCCGCGATCGCGGCAACCAGACGCTCGCCGTCGCCGTACGCGCGAGTCAGCGGGCCCCGGAAGAGGGTGATCTTGCTCGGGATCGGGACGTTGTCGACGCCCCAGCGTGTCCGCGGGACGCCCTGGTACAGCCCGAACAGGCCGCGTGCGTGGACGACCGCGAGCTGGTCGGTTGTCGGCTCGTCCTCGACGACGATCGCGACCGATCCGAGCTGGTCCGCGAACTGGGCCGGCAGCCGTTCGATCGCGGCGTCGATCGCCGCGTCGAAGAGGGCGTCCGGCCCACGGTCGGCGTCGGAGCCGTCAGCGTCCACGGCCATCGGTGACGCCACGATTGGCGACCCCGGCATCTCCGATCTCCCCATCGCGGGCCCCACCACCTCCGACGGTGGCGACGAGCCGCTCGAGCGCCGTCCGCGCTCGGAGATCCTTCGGTCGCCGGGCCGCCAGCTTCGACGCCAGGAGATGCTCCGGAGCCGCAACGGCGACCGTCACCGCTCCCACGTCGACCCCGATCGCCGACGCGAGGAGCATCGAGTAGGCCACCTCCGTGCGACCGTCCGCGGCGAGCGACCCGAAGAGGATGTCGAGATCGCCGTGGCGCGTCTCGAAGAGGAGCTCGAGCGACTCCGCCGTCCGACCCGGGCGCCACGACGCCGCCTCCTCGGGCGTCACCCAGCCCGGCACGGAGACCCGTGGGCGGGCCTCGAGTGCGAGCAGGACCGTGCCCAACCGGTCGAGGTTCGCGGGGTCGGTGGCGATGCAGATGTCCAGATCGCCCGGCGCGAGGTCCGCGCCGAGGAGGGCCGCGCCACCGCTCCCGACGGCGACGTACTCCACGCCTCCGCTCGCGAGGGCGCCGACGAGGGCAGGAAGATCCGGACGCTGCCGCGGGTCGGAGCGTTCGATCGCGATGAACGTCCCGTTCGCGTCGCGGTCGATCGGCCGGACCTCCGTGATCGCCCCGCGATCGAGTGGCCCGTAGACGTGCGGATAGCGCTCGTCGCCGTCATACCGCCAGCGCGACGTCAGGGAGGCGAGCCGGATCGTCAGGACCAGGTACGGGCGCGGATCCGAGCCGTAGTACGCGTTCGCGACCTCGACGAGATCGGTCATCCGATGGGTCAGATGGATGAACCCCTCGTCGTCCAAGGACGCGACGCGGAGCGGTCGACCGGGATCGGCTCGGTCCCAGACCTCGACCGGGAGCAGGTGGTAGGCGACCGGGTCGTGCACCGGATCAGGGTAGGGCCGCGACGGACCGTCCGGCCGTCGTCATGGCCATCGGGCTCGACCGGCGGGCTAGACTTGGACGCCCGTGACGACCGTCGCTCCCAACGACTTCACGCACCTCCACGTGCACTCCGAGTTCAGCCTTCTCGACGGCCTGGGCCGGATCACGGACCTCGTCGACACGGCCGCCGCGCAGGGATTCGACAGCCTCGCCCTGACCGATCACGGCGCGCTCTACGGCTCGGTCGCGTTCTACCAGGCGGCCCGCAACAAGGGCATCAAGCCGATCCTCGGCGTCGAGACCTACATCGCCCGGCGATCGATGACCGAGAAGGAGGGCAAGGCCGACGCCCAGCCCTTCCACCTGATCCTCCTTGCCAAGGACCTGACCGGCTACCGGAACCTGTGCCGGCTCGTCACCGACGCGCATGTCGACGGCTATTACTACAAGCCGCGCATCGACCGCGAGCACCTCGCGAAGTACAGCCAGGGCCTGGTCGGCCTGTCCGCGTGCCTCGGCGGGGAGATCCCCAAGGCGCTCGAGGTCGAGGACTGGGAGCTCGCCCGCAAGCTGGCCGGCGAGTACGGCGACATCTTCGGCAAGGACCGCTTCTTCCTGGAGCTCCAGGACCACGGCATCCCCGAGCAGCGCCGGCTCCACGAGCAGCTCCTGCGGCTCGGCCCCGAGAACGGGCTGCCGCT
>JBPYEM010000438.1:0-2128 GCA_051985205.1 Candidatus Limnocylindrales bacterium
CGGGCCAACAGCGTGAAGCTGATGCTCGACGGCGTCCTCGAGACGTTCACGGGGGCGATGCTCGACCCGTACCTCAATCCGGACGGCGGGCCCGCGGACCGCCGCGGCATCGTCTTCATCGATCGCGAGACACTGGCGTCGGCCGTCACCCGCCTGGACGCGGCCGGGCTCCAGCCCCATTTCCACGCGATCGGCGACGCGGCGGTCCGCGAAGGGCTCGATGCGACCGCCGCGGCCCGCGCCGCGAACGGCCCCAGCGACACCCGTCCGCACATGGCCCACATCCAGGTGATCCATCCCGACGACATCCCGCGGTTCGCCGCGCTGGGCGTGACCGCCAACGCGCAACCCCTGTGGGCCTGCCACGAGGGCCAGATGGACCAGCTCACGATCCCGTTCCTCGGGCCGGAGCGCACGACGTGGCAGTACCCATTCGCATCACTCCTGCGTTCCGGTGCGCGGCTCGCGATGGGCTCGGACTGGAGCGTCTCGACGCCGGATCCGTTGCTCGAGATGGAGGTCGCGGTCGAGCGGACCGCGCCCGGCGCACACGGGTCCGCGGAACCGTTCCTGCCGGAGGAGCGGATCTCGCTCGACGACGCGATCCGCGCCTTCACGCTCGGCTCGGCGTACGTCAACCACCTGGACGACCAGACCGGCTCGATCGAGGTCGGCAAGCTGGCGGACCTCGCCGTGATCGATCGCGACCTCTTCGCCGCGGACGCGGGACCGATCGGCGACGCCCACGTCGTGCTGACGACCGTCGGCGGCCAGGTGGTCCACGAGGCGCCGGAGCCCCGCTGAGGGGCGACGCCCGGCCGACCGGCGCTGGGCGGAATGACGTAGCGCGATTGGCCACCGACGTCGGTGGGGATCGCGGAGCCGGCGGCCCATGATCTCGCCGTGATCCCGACCTCCGGGATCGGAAAGGAGAGATCAGACGTGAACCCGATCACCACGATCTTCGTCCAGGCCCACATCGACGACCTCCTGGCCGAAGCCGCCAACGAGCGCCTCGCCCGGTCCGTCAAGGCACAGAACCAGAAGCCGAACCGCTTCACCGGCGCCGTCAAGGGCGTCTGGTCGAACCTCTTCGGCTCGGCCGACCAGGCCGGCTCCCTGCCGACCCTCGCGAACTATCCGTACCGGGGCTGATCCGCCCCCTCCTCCTCCCTCCCGAACGCGTCCGTCCCTCCGGCGGACGCGTTCGTCGTTTCTCCGGGGGACGACGCCGCGTCGTCAGAGATCCTCCGGCCGGTCGACGTCGTGCAAGGTTCCGCGCGCCGGGTCGAGCGGGCGCCACTCCGGCTCGTCGACGATCCGGGTCGCCACTCGCTCGAACAGGCTCCGCAGCCTCCGCTCCCCCTCCGTCGCCAGGCGCGTCGCCGCGTTCGTGGCCGCACAGGTTCGGAGCGCGGCCGGGAGCGGCACGAGCCGACCCGGGGCGGAGAGCGCGACCGCGCCGATCTCCGGCGGAGCGACGGTCAGCGTCCGAACCAGGAGGCCGAGGATCGCCGGCTCGAGGGACGGCATGTCTCCGCCGACCGCGACGACGAGCGGTTCGTCGGCGACCTCGAGCCCCGCCTGGAGCCCCACCAGCGGCCCACCGTACGGTTCGGGGTCGACCGCCCGACGGACGGGAACGGGCGCGGCCGGCAGGGCGCGGTCGTCGGTCGGCGCCAGGACGACGACCACCTCGGTCGCGACCGCGGCCACCGCTGCGACCGCCAGCTCGAGGAGCGTCCGTCCGTCGATCTCGGCGCTGAGCTTGTCGGAGCCGAACCGGCTGGACCGACCACCGGCGAGCACGATCCCGGTGACCGCCATCGGTTCGGGCATCCGCATGGCGGAGGGGCTCATCGGTTCCGGCATCCGCGTGGCGGCACCGGGGCTCATCGGGTCGGCGCGTCGGCGACCGAGGCTGTCGCGGGCAGTGCGTCGGGGCGCGGCGCTCGCGGGCCCGGGACGTGGCCGGCCGGGGTCCGCCGCAGGATCGCCCGTCGATCCAGGTCCTCCAGGATCGCCATCACGTACTTCCGGCTCGTGCCGGTCGCATCCCGGTACGCGGCGGGCGTCAGCGGCTCGTGACTCGCCATCGCCAGCGCCCGCGCCGCGAGCTCCCGGTAGG
>JBPYEM010000439.1:0-4834 GCA_051985205.1 Candidatus Limnocylindrales bacterium
CGCCGCTGGCTGGCGCCGGGCGGGCGCGTCGCGCTGATCGACTCGCTGCCGGATCCGCAGTCCGGGGCAGCCGATCACGCCCCGCCGGCGGACGACCGGTCCGTGCGCCGACTGGCGGACGGCCGCATGTTCACGGTCGTGAAGGTCCATCGGACGCCGGACGAGCTGGCCGCTGCGCTGGTCGGCGCGGGCTTCGCCGACATCGACGTCCGGTCGACGGGCCGCTTCTTCCTCCTCGCCACCGCCGTCCGGCCGGCATCGCCCGAACGCTGAGCCTCGACTTCGTCGAATTCGGCGGGATACGCGCGAACATGGCCGGGAACCCGTCGGATCGACCCCGAATTTCGCGTGCGATACTCCCGCCGATGAACCCCCTCGGCGACCGAACGATCGCGACCGTCGGCTCCGGCGTCATGGCCGAAGCGATGATCGCTGGCCTGCTCCGCGGCGAGCTCGTCGCACCGGAGCAGATCGTCGCGAGCCATCCCCGGGCGGAGCGGCGCGACCATCTCCGCGCCGAATATGGCATCCGGGTCGTCGGCGACAACCGGAGCGCGATCCAGTCCGCGGACGTGATCCTGCTGGGGATCAAGCCCCAGATGCTGGGCCGGGTCGGACGGGAGATCGGCCCGGAGCTCCGCCGCGGTCAGCTCGTCCTCAGCGTCCTCGCCGGAGCGACGACGGCCGCCCTCGTGGGGACGCTCGGCCACGACCAGGTGATCCGGGCGATGCCCAACACGCCGGCGCGGCTCGGCAAGGGCGTCAGCGTCTGGTATGCCACGCCGGCGACCACGGAGGAGCAACGCGCCCAGGCGGCCGCGCTCCTCGGCGCGCTGGGGACCCAGATCGAGGTCGACGACGAGAAGATGGTTGCGATGGCCACGGCAGTGTCCGGCACCGGACCCACCTACGTGTTCCTCGTGATGGAGGCACTGATCGACGCGGCGGTCCATCTCGGCTTTCCGCGCCACGTCGCCCACGATCTCGTCGTCGAGACGCTCGAGGGCAGCACGCTCTTCGCGAAGCAATCGTCGATGCATCCCGCCGAGCTGCGGAACATGGTCACGTCGCCGGGCGGAACGTCGGCGGCTGCGCTCCACGAGCTGGAATCGGGCCGGCTCCGGACGGTTCTCTCGGAGGCGGTCTGGGCAGCCTTCCGGCGGACGGTGGAGCTCGGCGACCAGCTCGAGGCGAGCGTCGGGGACGGAGCGAGGCCGGGCGACCGCTCGTGACGGCAACCGCGGCGGAGCGACTCCTGGACCTGCGTCGAGCGCCGCTGGCGGCCCTGCGCGCCATCGACTATCGGAGCCCGGATCGCGACTTCTGGGCGGACGAGGCCGCGCTCCACGATCGGCTCGTTGCGGCCTGGGCCGGCCTCGACGATGCGGCGTGGCATCTCCCGGGAGCCGCGCCGTCGGACGCCGGCGGGCCGGACTGGTCGCTCCACGAGCACGTCGGTCACGTCGTCGACTGGTGGGAGCTCGCGATCGACTTCGTGGGCGATGCGCTGAAGGGCGGCCGCTGGCCGACGGGCAAGGACTATGCCGACGGCGACTGGGATGCCTGGAACGAGGGGCGGCGCCACCATTTCGACGAGGTTCCGCCGGCCGAGCTCCGGGCTCGCGGCGAGGTCGCCCACCGCCGGCTCCTCGAGGTCGCGCGACAGCTCCCCGCGGAGACGATCCGGAGCGACGTCGCGTGGGGTTGGATCTACTTCGTCCTCCACGGCCATGCCCTGGACCACCTCACCGCCCTCGAGCCGTGGGCCGACGAGGTCCGGCGCCGGCAGGTGGAGAACGATCCGTTCGGCAACGATCCCCAGCCCACCCGGCGCGAGCTCGCGGTCGCCAAGGCGCGGTTCCGGTCCGACGCAGCGACGATCCTGCCGGCGTTCGAGGCGATGATCGCGTCCGTCCCGGACGAGGCCTGGAACGCGACGGCGAGCGGCGGCTGGTCGTTCGCGGACCATGTGGGTCATGTGGGCGGCTGGTTCGTGGAAGGGGCCCGCGCGCTCGAGACGCATGCGGGAACCGGGCGGTGGCTCGAGACGCCCGCGGAGGGCGTCGACGCGTTCAACGACCGCCAGGTCCGGGCCGCTCGCGGCACGCCTCCGGCGGAGCTGCGCGCGCGCTACGTCATGGGCCGCGATCGCCTCCTCGCCGCGGTCGATCGGATGACCGATGAGGAGTGGCTTGACCCCCACGGATTCAGCTGGGCGTACGAGGACCTCCACGGCCACGTGCGCACCCACCTGGCGATGATCGGGCCGTGGGCCGCGCGGGTCAGCTGGCCGCCGGCGCCGCAGGAAGAGGAGGAGCGATGACGCGAGCGGACGGGCCGGGGAACCGGCCATCTCGAGGGCGCGATGCGGCCGCGACGGGCGGCCTCACGGTCGAGCGGCTCGTCGCCGTCGACCCGCCCCGCGAGGTCCGCGTCCACCCCCGGGACCGCGTGATCGCCTACACGGACGGGTACGCCGGGGCGCGTCAGCTCTTCGTCGCGAGCCTTCGCGGTGGCGTCCCGAGCGTCATCACCGCCTCCGAGAAGGACGTCGCCGATCCCCAGTGGTCGCCCGATGGACGACGGCTCGCCTACACCCGCGGCGACGAGATCCGGATCGTCGACGCAGACGGGGCTCGCGACGTCCTCGTCTCGTCCCACCCGGCGGGCGTGTCGATGCCGCGCTGGTCGCCGGACGGTCGTCGCATCGCCTTCGTCTCGCGCCGCCGAGGCTGGTCCCAGGTCTACGTCGTCGACGCGCCGATCCCGCGACGTGGCCGCCCCGCCCGCGACCCGCGCCCGCCGGAGCCGCGCCTCCTCACCGGGCCCGGCTTCGACGTCGAGGACCTGGTCTGGTCGGCCGACGGGGGATCGCTTGCCACGCAGTCGTTCCGCGCGCCGGACTTCGCCATGTCGGAAGTCCACGTGGTCGACGTGGCCACCGGCGACGAGCGTCGGATCGCCGGCGGCGGCAAGGAGTGGGCTGCCGGCCCGCGACCCATGCCCGATGGTGGCTGGCTCTACCTGACGGATGCGAGCGGCTGGTTCCAGGTCGTCCGCCTCGGCAGCGACGGCCGGACGAAGACCGTCCTCACGACCGGCAACCGCGACCATGGCGAACCGAGCGGCGGCTACGGCTACGCCGCGCTCCCGACAGCGGACGGCGAGCGGTTCGTCCACGGCGACGTCCACGACGCGCTCATCGATCTCGTCATCGCCCCGATCGGCGGGGCCACGCCGATCAAGCGACCCCGTGGCCGGCCGCCAAAGAACCCGCCACCGACCCTCGCCGCGGGCGCGGGCCAGATCGTGAACCCGTGGCCGGGGCTCTGGCGCGCCGTGGGCTTCACGGCGGACGGGACGAGCCTCGTGGCGATCGGGGAGAGCCAGGACCGGCCGCAGGACGTCTGGCTCCTGCCCGTGCCGGGCGTCGCCGGACCGGGGGCCAGGCCACGCCAGGTCACGAGCTCGATGCCGGCGGTCCTCGCCGCGGCCTTCGGACCCGACCGATCGATCCAGGGCGAGCGGATCTCGTTCAAGGCCCGCGATGGGCTCCGGATCGAGGGCACGCTCTGGCGGCCGGCCGCGGCCACCGGAAAACGCGGCGCGACCCGCGTCCCGACGATCGTGTTTCCGCACGGCGGGCCGACCTGGCAGGCGTACCGGGCGTGGGTGCCGTTCAAGCAGCTGCTCGTCCGCGAAGGCTTCGCCTTCCTCGACGTCGACTTCCGCGGCTCGACCGGCTACGGCCGTGCGTTCCGGGTGGCCAACCACGGGGAGTGGGGCAACGCCGACACGCACGACATGGTGGACGCCGGGCGGTGGGTCCAGGCCCAGCCCTGGTCGAACGGCCGGCTCGGCATCTACGGTGGCTCGTACGGCGGGTACATGGTCCTGACCGCCCTCGTCGACGAGCCGTCGATGTGGAGCGCCGGGGTCGATCTCTTCGGCGACTCCGAGATCGCGGAGAGCTACCGCCACGGCGACCGGCCGGGCCGCCTGGACCTCGCCCGGATGATGGGATCGCCGGACGATGCCACGAAGGCGGAGGCGTATCGCCGGGGATCCCCGGTCTACCGGGCGGAGCGGATCGAGGCGCCGCTCCTGATCCTCCACGGCCGGAAGGATCGCCGGGTGGTGCCGCTGATGTCGGAGAAGATGGTCGAGGCGCTCGAGATCGAGAACAAGCACCACGAGGTCCACTGGTACGACGAGGAGGGCCACGGCTGGGAGAAGCCGGAGAACAAGCGCGATGCGTTCAACCGGATCCGGGCGTTCCTCCGCCGGCATGTGATGGACGACCTCGAGGCGGAGCCGGACGAGGGCGACGCGATGTCGAGGGCGGGCGGCCGTCTCCGCGGGTAGGGGCGGGCAACTAGGACCGACCGGCGGCCAGGTCCCACCCCGGGGCCGGCCCGACGGCGACGAGCTAGCTCGGGACGCCCGGCAGCCGGCCGAGACGGCGCCGCCGTCGCCCGGCCGGCATCGGCCACGGACCCGGGTGCGTCGATCCCGTCGAGTCGCCGTCGCGACGCGGGATGACGCTGATCGCGCCGTTGGGCTCGAGGTAGACGTAGCTCGCCTCGTCTGGCGTCAGCAGCCCGTTCTGGCGGAGGGCGATCCCCAGCTCGCGCTCGTTGATCCCCTCGCGCCGCAGATTGTCCGCCAGGACCTGGCCGTCCTCGACGAGGAGCGTCGGCACGCCGTCCAGCCACTCGCGGAGCGGCGGCCAGCGATCGGCGAGGAGGTTCAGGACGATGTCGAGCGCGAGGATGATCCCGGCGGCCAGTAGACCCGCGGCGAGTGAGGTGTTCTCGCCGACCATCGCGTTCTG
>JBPYEM010000440.1:0-2028 GCA_051985205.1 Candidatus Limnocylindrales bacterium
GAACCGCTGGCGCGGGTCGTCAGGCATGGGGTCCTCGATGGGGTTCGCGGGTCACGGGCCGGGACGGGGCGCGCGGCCGCTGGAGCGGCGTCGGCACCCGGGGAGACGGCGGCCGACGCTCGGTCGGACGGGCCTCAGGCCATCGACCGGCGGGGCCGCCCGGGCATCGCCATGAGGCTCCCGAGTTGCGCCATCGACGGATCATCGCGGAGGTCCGAGGATCGGGTCAAGCGCCGCGCGGCCGCCGGTTACGCGGCAAGCGGTCCGAAGACATCCAGCAAAGGGTCGGCGGCTCGCCGGTCAGTGGCGGAAGTGGCGAACCCCGGTCAGGAGCATCGTCGCGCCGGCCGCCTCGGCCGACGCGATCGTGTCGGCGTCATTGCGCGAGCCGCCCGGCTGGACGAAGGCCGTGACGCCGGCCTCGAGGCACGCCTCGACCGCGTCCGGGAACGGGTAGAACGCGTCCGACGCACACACCGCGCCCAGGAGCGAATCCGCGCCGGAGATCGCTCGAGCCTTCTCGACGGCCTGCCGCGCCGCGTCGACGCGCGACGTCTGGCCGGAGCCGACGCCGATCAGCCGGCCGTCGCGGACGAGGACGATCGCGTTCGATGTCACGCCGCGGACGAGCCGCCAGGCGAGGTCCAGATCGCGACGTTCGTCGTCGCTCGGTCCTCGCGATGTCGCGACCTGCCAGGTCGACGGGTCGTCGCGGGCGCTGTCCGGGGCGCCGACGAGGAACGCACCACCGGCGGTCCGCACGGCCGCGAGCGGATCCGGTGGTGGCGCTGGATCCGAGGACCCCAGCAGCGGGTCCACGATCAGGCGCAGGTTCACCTTCTCGGCGAGGATCGCCCGGGCGTCGTCGTCGAAGCCGGGCGCGACGACGACCTCGAGGAAGAGACTCGCAAGGCCGTCCGCCGTCGATCGGTCGACCGGGCAGCTGACCGCGACCACGCCGCCGAACGCCGAGACGGGATCGCCCGCGAGCGCGGCATCCCAGGCCTCGCGGAGCGTCGTCCGCTCCGCCGCGCCGCACGGGTTCGTGTGCTTGACGATCACGCAGGCCGGCCCGTGGAGCTGCCGGGCGATCGCCGCCGCCGCCGCTGCGTCGAGCACGTTGTTGTAGCTCAGCGCCTTGCCCTGGAGCGCGGGCGCGCCGGTTGCGAATGGCCCGTCGGCGAGGGTCGCGCCGGCCCGCCGATAGCGGGCCGCCGCCTGGTGCGGGTTCTCGCCGTAGCGGAGCGTCTCGACCTTCTCGAGCCCCATCGTGAGGCTTGCCGGGAACGGATCGGCGGCACCCGACAGGCCCGGCTCGTCCGGCAGGGGCAGCCCCGCGGCGGCCATTCGGGCCGGCAGCTCTGCGGCGATCCGGGCGTCGTACGCCGCGGTGTGACGGAACGCCTCGATCGCGAGCGCGGCCCGGAGCCCAGCCGGGACTCGCCGGCCGTCCGCGAGGGCGGCCAGGATCTCCGGATAGCGAGCCGGGGAGGTCACGATCGCGACGCTCGCGTGGTTCTTGGCGGCGGCGCGGACCATCGACGGGCCACCGATGTCGATCTCCTCGACGAGCTCGTCGAACGTGATGCCCGATCGCTCTGCCGCGGCCGCGAACGGATACAGGTTGACGACGACGAGCTCGAACGGAGCGATCGCCGCGGCGACGAGCTGGCGACGGTGATCGACCAGGCGGCGATCGGCGAGGATCCCGGCGTGGATGCGGGGATGGAGCGTCTTCACCCGGCCGTCGAGCATCTCGGGGAAACCGGTGACGGCGCTGACGTCCGTGACCTGCAGCCCGGCGTCGCGGAGCGTTCGCGCGGTGCCGCCGGTGGAGACGAGCTCGAACCGCCGCTCGACGAGTCCGCGACCCAGCTCGACGAGGCCGGTCTTGTCGGAGACCGACAGGAGCGCCCGATGCGGGACCGGGATCCGGGCGTCGGCGACGGTGGCATCGAGCGTGACGCGGCCGCCGTCGACGAGGAGCGCCCCGGCGAGGAGCGCTGCGACGGCTCGCGGCAGCAGGCG
>JBPYEM010000441.1:0-3467 GCA_051985205.1 Candidatus Limnocylindrales bacterium
TCTCCGCGGCCGCCCGCTTGCCCAGGGCGAGCGCCCGGATGAACTCCCGCGGAAAGCGCTGGCCGGAGATCGGGAAGTTGAGGACGGCCCGCTGGGTCGACGCGCCGTACAGGGCGTCGGCCGGCACGGCCATGTCACCCATGGAGTCCCGCTCGATCCGTGCCCCAGAGGTCTCCGTCGTCACGCGCCGATTGTAGGGCGGCGACCGACCGTGTCCGGGACGCGGCGCCGGCGCAGGTCGGGTGCCGTCGCGACGACTTCCTCCCCTGACCGTCGAGATCGGCGACCGCCCCTAGACTTCGGATCACGATCCGCCAGGAGGACGCCGACGCGTGCCGACGATCTCGGCCAACCGCCTCGACATCGCGTACGAGGTTCATGGCGCGGGCCCGCCGCTGGTCCTGCTCCACGGCGCGACCTCGCTGGGTCACGAGGATTTCGCGGCCCAGATCCCGCTCTTCTCGCGAGCGTTCCGGCTCTACATGCCTGATGCCCGGGCTCATGGCGCGACCCGCTGGAACGTCGACGACGGCTTTCGCTACGACTGGCTGGTCGACGACCTCGCCGCATTCGTCGACGAGCTGGGGCTGGAGACGTTCCACGTCATCGGGTTCTCGATGGGGGCGATGACCGCGCTGCAGTACGCGGTCCGCCACCCGGAGCGGCTGCGGACGATGACGATCGTCGGGATCACGACGGAGCGGGAGCCGCGCGCGTCCGTCCTGCGACGACTCACGGATCCGGAGCGCGTCGACCGCGACGATCCCGCCTGGGGCGCGTTGCTGGCCCGACGGCACGACGCAGGACAGGGCGCGGGTGCCTGGCGACGACTCCTGCCCGCGATCGCGGCCGATGTCGCCCGCCAGCCGCTCCTCACGCCGCGCGAGCTCCACCGCATCGACGCCCCGAGCCTCGTCGTCTGCGGCGATCGCGACCCATTCGTCCCCGTCAGCCACGCCGACGGCATCCGCCGCCAGTTGCCCGACGCCCGGCTCTTCGTCGTCCCGGACTGCGGTCACGAGGTGATGTCCCGCCGGCCGGGCCTGTTCAACGACGCGATGACGGCCTTCTTCCGCTCCACGGAGGCGACGGCTCGTCGTCGAGCGGAGACGGCGGAGGGCTCGACAGCGGTGGACGGACGGCCGCCGGCCGGCGACGCCCGACCACCGGCCGGCGACACCCGACCGCCGGCCGGCGACACCCGACCGCCGGCCGGCGAGGCCCGACCGCCGGCCGGCGAGCCCCGGCCAGACTCGCCCGTCGACCGGGAACCCGCTTCCGTCCCAGGAACCGAGGAGACGCGATGACAACCCTGCTTGCGATGTTCCGTCGACCCGACGGTGGCGACGAGGCGCTCCAGACGTTCCTCCGTCGTTACCACGCGGAGCATCTGCCCCTGATCGCCCAGACGCCCGGGCTGCGGGGGACCACGGTTCAGCTCGTCACGGAGACGCTGGGCGGCGAGACCGACCTGGTCGTGGTCACGGCGATGGACTTCGACGACCGGGCGGCGCTCGACGCGGGGCTCGCGTCGGATGCGATGCGCCAAGCTGGCCGAAACCTGCGCGAGATCGCGCCGGGTCTCGTGACGCTCCTCGTTCTCGAGGACGACGCCGGCACATGATCCGACCCCGCGGCGCTCGCCGGCCCGACCGCGACCGTCGAGCGGTTGCGGGTCGCTGATACTGTGAGCGCGACTCGCAGCGAGCGCGCGACTCGGAGGAGCGTGTGACCCAGCCCGCGCCGGCGGCCGCCGCCGAGCGAGCCGATCGCCAGTACGTCAGCGTCGCCTTCCCGGCAGCGGGCAGCGGCGGCGCCGTCGATGGGGTTGCCCTCGTCACGATCGAGCGGCCGGACGTCCTCAATGCGCTGAACTTCGACCTCCTCGACGAGCTCGCGCGCGCCCTCACCGACCTCGATGCGGACGGCGCGTGCCGGGCGATCGTCCTGACCGGCGCCGGCGATCGCGCCTTTGCCGCCGGGGCGGACATCCGCGAGCTCGCCCGCCAGACGCCGGTGACCCTGTTCCGCGAGGACCGGTTCGCGGTCTGGGAGCGGATCGCGGCGACGCGAAAGCCCGTCATCGCGGCCGTGCGCGGGTTCGCACTTGGCGGCGGCTGCGAGCTCGCGAGGAGCTGCGACCTGATCGTCGCCGGCGACGACGCCCGGTTCGGTCAGCCGGAGATCAACCTCGGCGTGATGCCGGGCGCCGGCGGGACGCAGCGGCTCACCCGGGCGATCGGCCGGGCCCGGGCGATGGACCTGGTCCTGACCGGGCGGACGATCACCGCGGCCGAGGCGGAGGCCGCCGGCCTCGTCACGCGGGTCGTCCCCGCCGCCGAGACGCTCCACGCCGCGCTCGACCTCGCGGCGACGATCGCTGCGCAGCCGCCCGTCGCGGTCCTCGCGGCCAAGGAGGCGGTCCGGCTCGCCGAGGAGCTGCCGCTGTCCGCGGGACTCCGGCACGAGCGCCGCGCGTTCTTCGCCCTGTTCGCAACCGATGATCAGACCGAGGGAATGGCGGCGTTCGTCGAGAAACGTCGCCCGGAGTGGAAGGGACGCTGACCGATGGAACGTGATCCGAGGGAGGCCGGCGACTTCGGCCGCGACCTCTCCCGCGACCTGGGGGACGAGCCGCCGGCGAGCATCCGCGACCGGCCGCCGGACATCCTCTCGCCGATCGACGAGTCGGCGCCGGTCTCCGGCCATATCCCGGCGCCGCCGCCGGACCACGCGGCCCTGATCGCCGAATCGCCCGAGCATGATTGGAAGGCCGCGTCCGAGGTGATCTACCCGCTCCTGCGACCGCCCGGCGCGCAGGGCCTCGTCGTCGCCGAGATCGACTCGGCGACGCTGGTCGCGGACCAGGCTCGGAGCCACTCCCAGCCGCTGGTGGACGAAGGCCCGGCCGGGCTGTCCGTCGTCTATGCCCTCCACGCCGGCGCGTTCGACGTGATCGTGAACGGCGACCATCTCCTCTCGTGGGGCGTCCAGCCCGCCCAGATCCAGGAAGCGTCGCTCCGCAACCTGGCGGCGTGGTCCGCGACCGCGCCCTGGACGGACGAGGTCTCCGGGAACCGCCGGCTGATCTCGAGCGACACGGGCGACGGCTGGGACGCGTCGCGGATCCTCCTTCCGGACGTCGTCGCCCGGCTGGTCGCGGAGCTCGGCGGAACCGGCCGCGTCCTCGTCGGCGTCCCGGAACGGCACCTCCTGATCGCCGGCGCCCTGCGACCCGACGACGAGGAGTTCGCCTCGCTGTTCGGGGACTTCGTCGTCGAGAGCTCCGGCGGGGCCGACGAGCCGGTCGACCGGCGCGTCTTCGAGCTCGTCGACGGCCGCCTGGTGGAGGCTCGCGGCCTCGGGGCAGGGGCCTGACGGCCCCCGACCGATCTCCGAGATCTGACCGACTCGTGGCCGACCTCCGCGTCGAACGCGATGGCGCGGTCGCGACGATCGTCCTCGAC
>JBPYEM010000442.1:0-4503 GCA_051985205.1 Candidatus Limnocylindrales bacterium
GGCATGATTCGCCGGTCATGACGATCGCTTCCCAGGTGTCGTGCTAGCCCTCGGGATCCTGCTAGGCCTGCTTCTCGGCCTCGCGGCCAGCGGCACGATCGGGAACCTTGCCCTGGTCCGCCTCAAATGGGTGTCGGCGCTGCTCCTCGCGGTGATCGTCCGATTCGCCACAGAGTGGCTGATCGTCGCCGGGAACCCCATCGCCGACGCGCTCCGCCTGCCGCTCTTCATCGCCGCGTTCGGGCTGCTCCTGGCCTCGCTCTGGATGAACCGCACGCATCCGGGCCTCCGGCTCGCCTTCGTCGGCATCCTGCTCAACACCGTCGCGATCGTCGCGAACTTCGGCCATATGCCGGTCTGGGAGCCGAGCCTCCTCAGCGCGGGGTTCCAGATCTCCGACGTGAGCGCGTTCCACGTCCTGCTCGATCCGCGACTCTCGGTCGACTTCTTCGGCCACGCCGGACCGCTGGCCGACATCCTCCCGATTCCCATCCCGATCATCCGGAACGTCGCCTCGATCGGCGACGTGTTCCTGACGGCCGGGCTGGCGTTCTTCCTGTTCGCGAGCGTGCTCCGCGTCCACGATCCCGCGGCCGAAGCCGAAACCGCCAACCGGCCGCTCACCGGGCTGGCGACTTCGGCGCGGCGGTCGCGGAGCATCTCCAGCGCGATCGGTGGCCAGCGGGCCCGGCCCGGCACGGGCCTCGCGCCGAGCCTCGTCGAGACGGCCGCGCTCAACCGGCCGCTGATCCTCGGCACGCCCGGCGCCGGACTGGCCGAACCCGGCGGCGACATTCCGGATTCCGCCGCGGCAACCGCGGCGGTCCGTGTGCCCGGGACGGTCTCGAGCCTCCGGAACCGCCTCACGCTCGCGCCGGCTCCGGCCGGCGCCGTGCCGCTCGACGACGTCATCGCGATCCCGACGCGGCCCCGGATCGAGATCGGCCAGCGCGTCCGGGAGCATCCCTACGTCCGGCTGGCCCTGAACGGCAGCTTCTCGTCCCTGTGGACCGGCCAGCTGATCAGCCTCTTCGGCGACCGCGTCCACCAGGTCGCGTTGACGTTCCTCGTCGCCGGGGTCACGAACTCGCCGCTCGCCGTCGCCTTCGTGTTCGTCGCGGCGACGCTCCCGAACCTGCTGCTCTCGCCGATCGCGGGCACCTACGTGGATCGGTGGAACCAACGGGACGTCCTGATCGTGAGCGACCTGCTGCGTGGCGCGGCCGTCCTGATGATCCCGATCGTCGCGGTGCTGAACATCTACCTGGTCTACCCGCTGATCTTCGTCATCACCGCGATCTCGATCTTTTTCCGGCCGGCGCGCGTCGCGATCCTGCCGCGGATCGTCCGAGACGACGAGCTCCTGACCGCGAACTCCGCGATGTGGGCTGGGGAGACCTTCGCCGACATCATCGGCTACCCCCTTGCGGGCATCTTCGTCGCCTTCCTTGGCACCGCTCTGCCACTCGCGTTCTGGGTGGACGCGGCGACGTACACCGCGTCCGCGATCCTGATCGCCTCGATCGCGGTGCCTGCGGTCGCGCGCCGGCGACGCGCCTCCGCGACGGCGACCGCCACCGGGACCTCCGCGTCGACCACGAGCGGCCGCGGGGCGGCGACCGCGGCTGCGGCAACGCCGGACGAGCCCGGCGTGATCGCCGAGATGGTGGAAGGGTTCCGGTTCCTGCGCCAGGAGCGCGTGCTCCTCGCGAACACGATCCAGGCGGCGTTCGCCCAGTTCGCCATCGGGTCGCTGACTGCCCTCACGCCGATCTTCGTGAAGGACGTCCTGTCGCCGCACGACGTCGATCCAAAGGCGGCTTACGCCTTCCTCGAGACGGCGATCGGGGTCGGCAACCTGATCGGCGGCTTCGGGATCGGGCTGCTCGGAGCACGGCTCCGGAAGGGCCGGCTGGTGATCGTGGGCTACGTGCTATGGGGCTTCTCTGTGATCTCGTTCGCGCTGGCCGGCAACCTTGCCGTCGACTTCGGGATCCTCGTGATCACCGGCATTGCCAACATGGTCTTCGTCATCCCGAGCCAGGTCCTGTTCCAGGAGCGGACTCCGCCCGACATGATCGGCCGGGTCGTCGGGTTCCGGTTCGCCCTCGTCTTCGGCTCCATGACGCTGGCAATGGCGCTCGGTGGACTCCTGGGCCAGGTCGTCGGCATCCCGGCCGTCCTCGTGGTGAGCGGCCTCGTCACGGTCGCCGCCGGGTTGGCGGGCCTCCTCGTCCCGGAGATGCGGGACGCCTGACGTTCGGTACACTGGCGCGCGCATCGCGCGCCACCGCCCGGCGTCCGCACGCCCGCAGGCGCAGCCGATCCCCACCGAGAGGAGACACACGTCGGGATGACCGAACCGAGAGACGGCGCGCCCGATCCGGCCGAGCCGCGCGCGGAACCGGAGGGGGCGGCGGGCGCCGACGATCCCGAAGCGGCGCGGGCGGAAGCCGATGCGGCGGCCCTCGCGGCGAACGAGGTCGAGGACGACGACGAGCTGCCGGTGGGCGATGCAGGTCCCGATTTCGACGGCACCGACGACGTCGATGCGGACGATGGCCTCGAGGCCGACGACGATGTCGAGACCGACGACGGCCTCGACGCGGACACGGATCGGCGAGCCGCCGCGGACGAGTTCGCGGCCGACGACGTCGACGCGGAGGAACGGGCAGACGATCTGAACGCCGGGGCGCCCGGGGCGGCCGCGGGCGCCGTCGCGGCAGCGGGTGCGGGCGCGGCGGAGCGGCGATCCGGTCGCGCGGCGCGCGAGGCCCGGGAGCGGGCCGCTGCCGCGAGCACCGCGGTTCCGATCGATCCGTCGATCCGGGTGCGGGACCGGGCCTCGACCTGGTTCGTGCTCGGGACGATCCTGGTCTTCGTCCTGATCTTCCTCAACGGGATGCTCCTCGGGACGGGCGGCCTCTTCCGGCCGTACGTCACGCCCTCGCCGGAGCCATCCGCGTCCGAATCCGTCGCGCCGTCGGAATCCGCCGCTCCGTCGGTGTCGATCGGTCCATCCGGCTCCGCCGGCGTAGGTGCCTCCGGATCGCCGGCGGCGTCGGGTTCGGTGCCTGCTCCGGCCTCGCCCCCGGCGTCCTGAGGCCGCGACCGGAGCCCGCGCGACTTCGCGCCGAGCGGACGACCGGAGGAGCGATCCGTGCCGCGCGGCCGCGTCCGTGCCATCCTCCGGCGGATGACCGGATCGTTCGGTCCGGATGAGTCGGACGCAGCGTCGGTCCGCGCGCAGCAACGTGCCCGGATGGTCGATGGCCAGCTCCGCGCCCGCGGCATTGCCGATGAGAACGTTCTGGGAGCGATGCTCGTCGTCCCCCGAGAGGTGTTCCTGGACGAAGGGCAGCGCCGGCTCGCCTACGCCGACGAGGCGCTCCCCATCGACGCCGGCCAGACGATCAGCCAGCCGTACATCGTCGGCCGGATGACGGAGCTCCTCGGCGTGGGGCCCGGCGATCGCGTCCTCGAGATCGGGACGGGCTCCGGCTATCAGGCCGCGGTGCTCGCGGCGATGGGCTGCCAGGTCCTGACGATCGAACGCCACGCCGCGCTCGCGGAGGTCGCCCGCGAGCGGCTCCGAAGCCTCGGGTTCGACGACCTCGTGGAGGTGAGGATCGGCGACGGCAGCCTCGGCGCGCCCGACGGCGCGCCCTGGCGGGGGATCCTCGTCACGGCCGCCGCGCCCTCGATCCCCGACGCGCTCCGCGAGCAGCTCGACCCTGGGGGCGGCCGGCTCGTGCTGCCGGTCGGGCGACGGATGCACCAGGAGCTGATCGTCGTGACCCGGCGCGACGACGACTGGCTGGAGGAGAGCGACGGCCCGGTGGCCTTCGTGCCGCTCATCGGCGAGGGTGGCTTCTCGGCCTAGCGGTCGGTGCGGCACCGGCATTCACGCGGCCGTCGTGGAGCCTCCGCGGTCCACCGCCCGAGCCGGCTTGCGGGCGTGATCCGCCGATATACTCGACCGGCCATGACGCACGTGTTCGTCGCGCCCCATCCCGACGATGTCGCCCTCTCGTGCGGAGGGCTCATCGCGAGCCTCCGCGAGCTGGGCCAGAACGTGACGATCATCACCGTGTTCTCCGGTGCGGGCCCTGTGACGGGTGGAGACGCGGCGCCGCTGACGAGCTATCAGCGCGAGGCCCTCGGGTTCGGCTCGAAGACGATCTGGCCCGTGACGGAGGCGTTCAACCGGGCCCACATCGCGGCCGACTTTCCCGTCTACGGTGATCCCGACGTGCTGCCCGCGTGGGCAGCGACCGACGCCCGGTTGGAGGCGACGCAGACCGATGCCGACGCGGCCGCCAAGCGCTTCTGGCAGCGGTCGTCGTGGTATCGCCGGGCGAGCATCCGGAGCGAGCCGCTGGCGGGCCAGCCGCTGATGGACGAGCTGTCGACCCAGGGCGCCGTCGCCACGGAGGAGCTCGTCGATGCGGCCGACGCCGGCGAGCTGATGGCCCAGCGCCGGCTCGAGGACGAGACCTACGC
>JBPYEM010000443.1:0-5533 GCA_051985205.1 Candidatus Limnocylindrales bacterium
GTGTGGCCCTCGTTGATGAAGAGCCGCATGTCGGCGCCGTAGGGCTCACCGAGGAGCCGCGGGCGCCGGCCGGTGATCGTCTCGACGGCGGTTGCGAGTCCTTGCGGCAAGGGATGATCCGATGGCACTCGGCCGGATCCGAACTGGCCGCCGACGACCTCGACCGTCGCCGGATGGTCCCGAAGGAACTCGTCGCCGGCGTTCGCCGCGTCGATCGCGCGCCGCAGGTCCGCGGCTGCGTCCGCCGTCGACTGCCCGAGCCGCACGCCGTAGCGGCCGTCGACCACGACTCGATCGAGCACGGTCGACGCCCATTCGCCACCGTGGACGATGCCGACGATCGTGGGATACGGCAGGCCGAGAGCGGTCATCAGCGGGTCGGTCTCGGCGGCGTTCCTGTCCGCTTCGTCGCGTTCGAGGGCGGCCAGAACGACCGCCAGCTTCTCCAGCGCGCTGACACCCTCGCGGCGCTGCGATGCGTGCGCCGCGCGGCCGGGAACGGTAAGCCGGAACGTGATGGCGCCCGCGTGCGCGACGACGATGTCGAGGTTCGATGGCTCCGGGATGATCGCCAGGTCACCGGTGACGCCGGCGCGGATCGCCGCAAGCGTGCCCTGGCCGCCGTCCTCCTCACCCGGCACGAGCGCGACCACGAGCTCGCCGTTCAGCGCCGCGGCCGCGCCGCTCGCGACGATCGCGCGGACGGCGCCGAGGATCGACGCGACGCCGCCCTTCATGTCGCACGCGCCGCGGCCGAAGAGCCGGCCGTCGCGGACGTCGCCCGACCACGGATCCACGGTCCAGGTGGCCGGGTCGCCCGGCGGAACCACGTCGAGGTGTCCCGACAGGATCAGCCGCCGACCGCGGGGCCGTCCCAGGCGGCCGATGACGACCGGCAGCGCAGTGCGGGTGGTTTCCTCGCCGGGCCACGCCGGGTCGGCCCGGATCGCGGCCGGATCCGGGTTCACGACCTCGACGGTCATGCCGGTCTCGGCGAGGCGGCGTGCCGCCTCGTTCGCGACCGCCTCCTCCGAGCCCGTGACGCTCCGGATGCGGACGAGGTCGCGCAGGTCGCGGACGAGTGCCCCGCGATCGACGAGGTCGCCGACCCCCGACGCCGCGGGCGTCACCGTTCGCGGAGGAGCGGCCGGGCCAGACAGGTGACGCCGCCATTGCGGTTCTCGTCGAGCTCGCGCAACGAGATCGCATGGACCTCGACGCCGGCCGCTTCGAGACGGCGTCGGGCGACCAGGTTGTCATCGGCGACGATGACGACACCCGGGCGAACCGCGAGGGGCGTCTGGATCATCGGCAGAGGATAGGGCGCGGGGCTTCCGCGGGGTCGGCGCCGGCGGTACGCTCCGCGCGATGAGCGGGTACGTGGCGGTCGCGCGAATCCGATCCGTCTCGCCGCATGTCGCGGTCGCGGAGCCGTCCCGACGTGGCGAGCTCGTGATGACGATCGTCGCGAGATCCGAGACCGATGCGTCCCTGGTCACCGCACTGGACGACCCGCTCCCGGCGCCCGGGCCGAGCCTCCGCGAGCGCTGGGCGGCGGCCGGCGAGCGCTGGTCGCAGCTGACGTTCTATCTGACCGATCCCGACTCCTGGCGCTGACCCGGTCCGGCGCCAACGGCGCGCTCAGGGGCCGGGCCTCCAGCGCCCGCGATCATTCGAAGCCGGGAGGGACGCCGAACCGGTCGACACGGAGCGCGGCCGGAAGGTCACCGTCGCGCGAACCGCTTCCGAGGATCTCCGCGACGAGCAGCTCCGCCGAGCCGGGCCCGGTCGAGATCCCCCACGGCCCGTGTCCGGCGATCACCCACAGCCCGTCGGCCCATGGCGCGCGGCCCACGAGCGGTCGCCCGTCACGGCTCAGCGGCCGCGCGCAATGGCGGACGCCGACGATCGGCGCATCGGCGACCGCGGGAACATATCGCGCACCCACCCGGCGCAGCGATTCGACCCAGGCCGCGGGCTCCGGCTCACGCGGCAGGAACGTCGAACCGAGGGCGCTCGCCTCGCGACCCGGAGCGAGGCTGAACTCGACGAGCTCGTCGCGCGGCGGTGGTGGCGTGTCGTTCAGCTGAGCCCGTCCGGAATCGGCGCCCGCGCCGGCCCTGGCGTCGTCCTCGTCCGGCTCGACCGTGATGTCGATCGCCTCGAGTCCGTGGCGCGGTGGTCGCGCCAAGATGACCGCAGCGACGACCCCCCAGATCGGAATGATCGGCCGCCATGAACCGGTTGGGTCGACCGCCCCGGGCGACCATGGCCCGGCGGCGACCACGACGCCGCCCGCAGGCTCGAGTACCCCGTCGACCCAGACGCCGACGGCCCGGCCCCGTTCGACCGCGACCGAGGCGGACTCGCCGATCCTGACGTCGACCCCCAAGCCGCGGGCCACCTCCGCGAAGGCTTCGGTCGCTGAGGCGGGCGCCACCGGGTAGCCCATCGCCAGCCGGCAGGCGACGAGATCCGGCCCGACGGCTGGCTCGATCGCGCGGAGCGCCCGGCCCTCCAGGACCTCGGGCTGGGTCGCCGGCCAGGTGGACGACCAGGCCTGCTCGGCCGCCCGAGCCGGCGCCGTCTCATGCCCGATGAAGAGGAGCCCGGCCGGTTCCGGCGAGAGGGCGAACGTGCCAGCCGTCATCTCCGTCAGGCGAACGTAGGCCGACAGGGTCCGCCGGTAGAGATCGGCGAGGACCGCGTCAAACGGGTGCTGCACCACGCCCGAGTTCCGGCCCGACGCACCTGCGGCGATCGCCGTTCGCTCGTAGAGCCGGACACGAACCCCGGCCTCCGCAAGGAACGCGGCCGTCGCCGTCCCGACGATGCCGCCGCCGATGACGGCGATCTCGGGTGACGACGTCTCCGCCGCGGCCGTCATCGACGCGGCACGGTCGACTGGCATCCGGCGTTCGCGCCCGGCGTCGGCGTCCGCGGCCCGGGCGTCCGCGGTCGGGGGCCGCGGCAACGTCCTCAGCGCCGGCCGGCCGCCGCCGCGGTCGGCGTCTCGGCTGCCGAGCGTGAGGACGCCGCGATCCGCTGGAGCGCAGCCACGAGCCGGTCGATCTCGGCGACCGTGTTGTAGTGGGTCAGCCCGATCCGTACGACGCCGCCGCTCTCGAGCAGCCCGAGGCGTTCGATCAGGCCCGTCGCGTAGAAGTCGCCGTCCCACACGGCGATCCCCTCCTCCCCCAGCGCCTCCGCGACCGCGCGCGGATGGATCCCGTCGATCCGCAACGCTGCCGTCGGCGTCCGGTCCGCGAACCGCGCCCGGTCGGTGATGCCGTACAGCCGCAGGCCGGGGATCGCCTCGAGGCCGTCGACGAGATGTCCGTAGAGGTCCATCTCGTAGGCCCGGATCGCGGTCATCGCCGCGACGAGCTGGTCGCGCCGCGGCACGTCCGCTCCGGCATCGCCATAGGCCACGCC
Organism: Candidatus Limnocylindrales bacterium; assembly: GCA_051985205.1. Classification (GTDB taxonomy): domain Bacteria; phylum Chloroflexota; class Limnocylindria; order Limnocylindrales; family CSP1-4; genus CF-46. The sequence continues at coordinate 3,436 of JBPYEM010000443.1, forward strand.
GACCCCCGCGAGGTACTCGACCGCGGCCGTCACGCCGGCGAGGCCCTCGAAGTTGCCGGTGCCGGTCTCGAACCGGTCCTCGGCCGGGCGGATCTTGTAGGCGGGCAGCCGATCGAGGACCTCCTGCCGTCCGTAGAGGACACCCGCGTGCGGACCGAAGAACTTGTAGGTCGAGCAGGCGAGGAAGTCCGTCCCGACCGCCTGGACGTCGATCGCAAGGTGCGGGGCGGCATGGACGGCATCCACGTAGGTCCATGCGCCGGCCGCATGGGCCCGGCGGACGATCTCGGCCACCGGATTGATGGTCCCGACCGCATTCGATGCCCAACCCACCGCCACGAGCCGGGTCCGCGAGGTCAGCAGCTCGTCGAGCTGGTCCAGCTTGAGCGTGCAGTCGTCCTCGTCGATGTCCAACGTCCGGAGGACGAGATCTCGGTCGGCGGCAATCGCCCGCCACGGACCCACGTTCCCCTCATGGTCGAGGATCGTGACGATGATCTCGTCGCCGGGCTCCATCGTCGCGGCGATGGCACGGCTGACGTGGAACGTCAGGGTCGTCATGTTCGCCCCGAACTTGATCTCGTCCGCGGACGCGGCGCCGAGCAGGTCCGCCATCGCGGCGTGCGCCTCACCGACGGACGCGTCGCTCCGTTCGCTCGTCAGGAACGCGCCGCCGTGGTTCGCGTTCGACGCCCGGTAGTAGTCGGAGACCGCCTCGATGACGGTGTCCGGGACCTGCGTCCCGCCGGGGCCGTCGAACAGGGCGACGGGCGCCCCTCCGTCGCGGATGGCGAGCGCGGGGAAGCGGCGTCGGAGCGCCTCGGCGTCGAAGGTCGTCATGTCGGCGATCCTACCGAGTCCGTGCGTGACGGGCAGGTCGTTGACTTGTCAACGATCTTCCTCGCCGGTACGATTGCTGCGACATGCCGTCCCCGTCGAGCGCGCCTTCGACCGTCCGTTCCAGCGAGGCGCCCACTGCCGTCCCCGCGAGCGCGGCGGTCGTCGCGGAGAGCCCCGGGATCAATGCCTGGCGGGCGTTCCTGCAGGCGCATGCGCGGGTGACGCGACGGCTCGACGAGGAGCTGCAGGCGGCCCACGGCCTCTCCCTGGCCGAATACGACGCGCTGCTCCAGGTCGCTCACGCCCCCGGCCGGCGCATCCGGATGAATGTGCTTGCGGATCGGGTGATCCTCTCGCGCAGCGGGATCACGCGCCTCGTCGATCGGCTGGAGGCGGCCGGCTCGGTCGAGCGGAGCGCCTGCCTCAGCGACGCCCGCGGCCAGGAGGCGGTCCTCACCGCGGCCGGTCTCTCGCGCCTGCGGGCGGCGGCGAAGACGCATCTCGACGGCGTCCAGCGCTACTTCCTGGACCGTCTCGACGAGGGCGACCTCACGAACCTCGAGCAATGCCTGGGGCGCGTCGCGGATCCGCTCGGTCCGGCCGGTGCCGGCCGAGACGCCGCCGCGTCCGATGCCGAGCCGGAACCGGGCACCGAAGCGACGGATCGCACCGTCATGCCCGACGGCGTCGGGCCCCTCGAACCGTCCGCGCCGTCCCGCGCCGGCTAGCCGCCGCCCTCCCGTGACCGGTCGTCTGCGGACCGGGACGAGCGGCTTCGCCTATCCGGGCTGGACGCCCCGGTTCTATCCGCCGGGAACCCGCGGCGACGCCTTCCTCCGGCACTACGCGGGCCGGCTGTCGACGGTCGAGCTGAACAACACCTTCTATCGGTCGCCGACCGCCGCGGCGGTCGACGGCTGGCTCGCCGCGACGCCGGCCGAGTTCCGGTTCGCGGTCAAGGCCCAGAAGGGCGGCTCCTGGCGCGCGATCCGGATGGATCCCACGGAGAGCGTCCCCTGGCTGACTGCCCCGCTCCGCCGATTCGAGGACCGGCTCGGAACGGTGCTGTTCCGCGTTCCGGACGGGGTCCCCCGTGACGATGAACGGCTGGCCGCGCTTCTCGCCGTCTGGCCGCGCGACCTGCCGCTCGCGATGGAGTTCCAGGACGCCAGCTGGCACGTCGACGAGACGTTCGCCGCGCTTCGCGCCGCCGATGCCGCGCTCGTCACGACGGATCTGCCCGACGATCCGGAGCCGC
>JBPYEM010000444.1:0-2274 GCA_051985205.1 Candidatus Limnocylindrales bacterium
CAGCGGCTTCTCGTTCCAGACGTGCTTCCCCGCCGCGACGGCCGCCTCGGCGACCTCGGCGTGCGCCGCCGGCACCGTGAGGTTCACGACGAGCTCGACGTCAGGATGGCCCAGCACGGCCGCGACGTCGCCGCTGACCGGGATCCCGTGCTCCGCTGCCTTGGCCCGGGCGACGTCGGGCAGGAGGTCCCCGAGCGCGAGGACCGCGGTGTCCGGGAACCGGGTCAGGTTGCCGAGGTACTCGGAGCTGATGTTGCCGGCACCGACGATCCCGATCCCGACCGGCCCGCCGCGGCCGCTCGCCTCAGCCACGGGGCAGCCCCACGAGGTAGTCACGGCTGTGGCGGACCGCGTCGAGCATGTCGCCCGCGGTGTCGTCGAGCTCGACGACCGGGAGCGCGCCCGGCGCCGCGTCGAGGATCGCCGGGATCGGGACCGCACCGCGCCCGGCTGCGACCTGTCGCGACGTGTCGAGCGATCCGTCGCCGTCCTTGATGTGGAGGGCGACGACGCGATCGCCGAGCCGGCGGAGCAGCGCCGGCACATCGGCGCCGCCGGCGAACGCCCAGTACGTGTCGACCTCGAGCAGGACGTTCGGCGGCAACGCGTCCGCGAAGACCTCGAGCGCGTGGCGGCCGTCGATCATCGAGGCGAGCTCGAAGTGGTGGTTGTGATAGGCGACGCGGAGGCCATCCTGGGCAAGAGCGTCGGCCTTGTCGCCGAGGTCGTCCGCGAGCCGGGCGATGCTGTCGGCCGCAGCCCAGATCGAGGGATCCGTCCACGGCTGGATCACGGTCCGAACACCCAGCTCCCGAGCGACGTCGGTGACGGGCCGCGTGCTGGCGCCGAGGAGATCGACATGGGCCGTGGGGACCGCGAGGCCGTTGTGTCCGAGAGCCGTCCGGAGCCGGTCGCCGTAGGTCAGGAGATCGAAGGCCTCGACCTGCTGGAAGCCGATCTCGGCGAGCGCCGCCAGGGTCGCATCGACGTCGTCCGCGAGGCCGCGCCGGACCGTGTAGAGCTGGACGGACAGGTCGGCGGGGTCGGGCATCCGGGTCACTCGCGATCAGGGTCGGGGAATGGGCACGGTCATTGTCGCGGATCGGCGAGCGGACGCGGTTCGAGCCCGCCGGCGAGGAGGTCCCGGGCCAGCGCGAGCAGGCGACCGCGCTCGTTGAGGATCGGCTCCTCGACGACGCGTTCGAAGACCGCGTCGAGGACGCGCCCGACGTCCGGTCCCGGCGCGAGCCCCAGCTCCGCCATCACGTCATCGCCGTCGATCGCGAGGGCGGAGCGGTCCAGGAGCGGGCCGGACGCGAGCTCCCGGTCGACCCGCTCGCGCAGGATCGCGAGGTCGTCCGCGTCTGCCGGGATGCCACTGCCCACGTTGTCCGCCGCCCGCAGCGCGAACAGGTCCTCGATCGCCGCCGGCCGGACCTTGCCGAGGAACCGGCGGACGGCGGCGTCGCTCCAGCTGGGTTCATAGCGGAACATGTGCTGGCGGACGAGGTGGACGACGGCCTGGGTCGTCGCCCGCGGCACGTGGAGACGCTCGAGCAGATCGCCTGCCTGCTCCGAACCGACGACCTCGTGCCGGTAGAAGTGGCCCTCGCCCCCGGTGGCCGGCTTGCCGATGTCATGGAGCAACGCGGCAAGGCGAAGGACGGGCCGCGCCGGCGTCGCGTCGACCGTCCGGAGCGTGTGATCCCAGAGGTCCTCGCCGGGGATCTTGTTCTGGGCGACGCCGCGCTGGGCCGCGAGCTCGGGCGAGATCGCCGCCAGCGCGCCGGTTGCCTCGAGGAGCGCGAGGCCCGCCGAGGGCTGATCTGCCGCCAGGATCCGGGCCAGCTCGGCCGCGATCCGCTCTCCGGAGAGATGGGCGACGAGCGGCGCCGTCGCGCGGATCGCCTCGAGAGTCGCGGGCTCGATCGTGAACCCGAGCGTCGCCGCGAACCGGATCCCGCGGACGATCCGGAGGGCGTCCTCGTTGAAGCGCGTCTCGGGGTCGCCGACCGCCCGGATGAGACGGCGGTCCAGGTCGGCCAGACCGCCGTGGCGATCGACCAGGCGCGGCTGCGGATCGTCAGGATCGCGTCCCCAGGCCAGGGCATTGACGGTGAAGTCGCGGCGGGCCAGGTCCGCCTCGACGGATTCCGTGAACTCGACGTGATGAGGACGTCGGAAGTCCGCGTAATCGTGGTCCCGGCGGAACGTCGTGATGTCGGCGCCCGGAACCGCCACCGTCCCGAACGTGTTCTCGTAGACCGCATCGGC
>JBPYEM010000445.1:0-9629 GCA_051985205.1 Candidatus Limnocylindrales bacterium
GCCTGCAGGGCGAAGAACGCGATGATCAGCTCGGCGATGTTGCCGAACGTCGCGTTCAGGATGCCGCCGACCGCTGGCCCCGTGATCTCGCCGAGGCGCTCCGTCGCCTGGCCGATCAGCCAGGCGAGCCCGAGGATGGCGAGCCCGGCCGCAGCGAACACCGCCGTGGGGGGGAGGTTCGGGAGCGCGAGGTGACCGGCGATCGTCCCGAGCGCGAGCACGGCGACGATCCCGAGCACAACCCGCGAGACGCGCGACATCGCGCTTAGGATCGGCAGGTTGCCGCTCGGCGCGTTGGGTTCGGTCATCGGGACGACGCCGAGCGACCCGGGGCGGCGTACAGCGCTCGGCGGGGCAGCCCGGTCTCGGCGGCGACCTGGCGAGCGGCATCCGTGCGCGACGCGCCGCCCTCGACGCGACGCTGGACCTCGAGCCGGGCCGCGTCGATCGCGGCGTCATTCGCCGCGGACTCGGACGTGGACTCGGATCCCCGCGCGGGCCCGATGGCCGCGCCGACCACGAGCGTGAACTCGCCGCGGGGGGTCAGGCGGCCCGACGCGGCCAGATCGGCCAGCTCGGCGAGGGTCCCTCGAAGGATCTCCTCGTGGACCTTCGTGAGCTCCCGGCAGACCGCACCGGGTCGCTCCCCGCCGCACGCGGCGGCGAGATCGCGGAGGGTCCCGGCGACCCGCCCGGGCGCCTCGTACAGCACCGTCCCACGCGCGTCGCCGGCGATCCTCGCGAGGCGTTCGCGGCGGTCACGCCCGGATCTCGGCAGGAAGCCCTCGAAGGCCCAACGCGGCCCGGCGACCCCCGAACCGGCGACCGCAGCAAGGACAGCGGAAGCGCCCGGGATCGGGACGACTGTTCCGCCGTCAGCCGCCCAGGCGGCGACGAGCTCCTCGCCGGGGTCGCTGACACCGGGCGTTCCGGCATCCGTGACGAGGGCGACGTCGTCACCGGCCCGTAGCCGAGCGAGGAGCTCCCGGCCGCGCCCGGGACCACTCCGAGCGTGGTAGCTGGTCATCGGCGTCTTGATGCCGTGTCGTTCGAGAACCCGGCGGGTGAGGCGCGTGTCCTCGGCCGCGATCACGGCAACGCCGCGGAGGATCTCGATTGCCCGGAGGGTGATGTCGCCGAGGTTGCCGATCGGCGTCGCCACGACGAAGAGCCGGCCGCCCGGGCCGGCGACGGCGGCCGAGGCGTCGTCCAAGCCGGCTGACGCGGCGGCGATGCGTCGCCGCTCGGCGGCCGTCACCGCCGCGACGAGCCGGGCCGCCGCCGGGGGTAGAGGTAGTCCACGCCGGCCGTGCGAGGCCCGAGCTTGGCGATGGGCGGCACCTGTCGCTTGAACTCGGACGCCGCGACCATTCGGTCGACTCGGGCCACCAGCTCCGGGTCGAAGCCGAGTGCCGTCATCTCCTCGTCCGTCCGCCGCCGATCGACTCGCCAGTACAACAGCCGATCGAGAACGGGGTACGAGAAGCCGGCCTCCGTCTCGTCCGTCTGACCGGGCCACAGGTCCGCCGACGGCGCCTTCCGGATGATCGCCTCGGGAACGCCGATCGCCGCGGACACCTGCCGGACCTGGCTCTTGTAGAGGTCGCCGATCGGATTGAACGCGCAGGCCGAGTCGCCGAAGAGCGTCGTGTACCCGATCAGCGACTCCGTCTTGTTGCCGGTCCCGACCACGAGGCCGCCCCAGGTGACGGACCGGTCGTACACGACCGTCATCCGCTCGCGTGCCATGACGTTGCCGCGGCGAACGGGCGACGCATCCGGATCGCCGGCGAAGAAGGCATCGACCATCGGGCTGATGTCGACCAGCTCGCTGGCCGTCCCGAGCCGGCGAACCACCTCGTGCGCATCGTCGACCGACGCCCTGGACGATGTCCGGTACGGCATGAGAACGCAGAGCAGCCGATCCGCGCCGATTGCCTCCGCCGTCAGGTAGGCGACGAGGGCCGAATCGATGCCGCCCGACAGGGCCAGCACCGCCCGGTCGAAGCCGGCCTGACGCAGCTGGCCGCGGATGAACTCGGCGATCACCCGGCGCGCGACGTCCGTGTCGATGGCGAGCTCCGGGGGCAGCTCGAAGAGCGGCTCGCGCGGCGGCGGAACGGTCGTCTCGGTCACCGCGCGTCGGCGCCCGTCATCGCCGGCTGCGTTCCGGCTCGCCGGTCCGGCCCCGGACCTTCGGCGCGAGCGGATCCTCCTGGAAGCCGATCGGCGGATGGATCGGATCGCCGGGCGCGACGTCCAGCCCGGCTTCGGCGAGCTCGTCCGCGGTCGAGTCGGGCGCCAGCCCCGCCCGCTCGGCGACGATCCGGGTCAGCTCCCGGACCTGGAGCTCCGGCCGCTCGTCGCGGAGGAGCGGCAGCGCCAGGCGCTCGCGGCGGAGATCGGCCAGCGGCACGTCGGCGACGAACAGGCCCTCCTCGAACAGGGGCGCGCTGAAGATCGCCTCGCCGGTCGGCGAGAGGACCTCCGAGCCGCCCCAGAACGAGATCGACTCGTCGACCCCGACGCGGTTGCAGAAGATCACGACCGACGTCGTGAGCTGGGCGTACGTCCGCATCAACGTCCGCCACGACGATGCCGTGCCGAGCCCGACGTCGTTCGTCGCCGCGAGATCACGGCCCGGCGACGACGACACGTTCACGAGGATCTGGGCGCCATCGAGGGCGAGCAGCTCCGCCACGCTGAGGTGCCAGAAGTCCTCGCACACCGCGAGACCGAGGCCGACCCCGAGCCGCGACGGCGTCGCCCGCAGGAGATCGCCCGCGGCGAAGAACCGGCGCTCGTCGAAGAGGCCGTACGTCGGCAGGAACAGCTTCCGGTGGACGTGCCGGATCCGGCCGTCCTCGAGCAGTGCCGCCGCGATGAAGAGGCGATGATCGCCCGACTCCTCGACGAACGACACGACCGCGGACAGGTCCTCCGTCGCCGCCGCGAGCCGCGCCAGCCGGGGGTCGTCCAGGCGGATCGCCACCTCGGCCGCGAGATCCTGGAGCTGGTAGCCCGTGAGACCCAGCTCGGGGAAGACGACGAGGCCCGCGCCGTTCGATCGGGCCTCGCCGATCAGCGCGTGGTGCCGTTCGAGGTTCTCGTCGAACCGGCCGAGGCTCGGCGCGATCTGGGCGAGCGCCACCCGCAGGAAGGACACGCCGCGAGTCTAGCGGGAAGCTGCGCGCCGTCGATCGGCGCGCGGCGCCGCTCGCCGGATCAGGAGGGCGGTCGCGCCGGTGGCGTCGAGGGCGGCACCGGGACGGCTGTGCCGGCGAGGGCGGGAGCGGCCGGGACCATCGCCGGCGAGTCATCCGCGGCTGCCGCGACGGCCTTCTGCGGCCGCCCGCCAAGGGTCGTGACCTGCTCCGGCGAGCCGGCGACCTCTTCAGCGAAATGGCAGGCGACCGTGTGTCCCGTGGCCAGCGGGCGGAGCTCCGGATCCTCCGTCGTGCACCGCTCCGGATTGCCGAGCTTCTCGCGCAGCCAGCAGCGGGTGTGGAACCGACAGCCGGACGGCGGCGCGGCCGGCGACGGCACGTCGCCGCGGAGGATGATCCGCCGGCGACGGCTCTCCACGACCGGGTCCGGGATCGGGATCGCCGAGAGGAGCGCCACCGTGTACGGGTGGAGTGGCTCGGCGTGGAGATCGCGCGACGACGCGAGCTCGACGATCCGGCCCAGGTACATCACGGCGATCCGGTCGCTGATGTGCTTCACGACCGACAGGTCGTGGGCGATGAACAGGTAGGTCAGGCCGAACTGGCCCTGGAGCCGCTCGAGGAGGTTGATGATCTGGGCCTGGATCGACACGTCCAGGGCGCTGAGCGGCTCGTCGGCGACGATCAGGTCCGGGTTGACGGCGAGCGCTCGCGCGACGCCGATCCGCTGCCGCTGGCCGCCGCTGAACTCGTGCGGGTAGCGATCGGCGAAGTCCGGGTTCAGGCCGACGGTCGCCAGCAGGCCGCGAACGGTCTCCTGGCGCTCCTTGGACGACCCGATGCCGTGGATCTCGAGCGGCTCGCTGACGATCCCACCGGCAGTCATCCGCGGGTTCAAGCTCGCGTACGGGTCCTGGAAGATCATCTGCATCCGTCGCCGCTGGTGGCGGAGGGCGCGACCCTTCAGCGACGCGAGGTCCGTGCCCTCGAACCGGACGTGACCATCCGTGGGGCGGTAGAGCTGGATGATCGCGCGGCCCGTCGTGCTCTTGCCGCAGCCGGACTCGCCGACGAGACCGAGCGTCTCACCATGCCGGAGCGTGAAGGTGACGCCGTCGACGGCCCGGACGTCGCCGACGTGTCGTTCGAGGACGATCCCGGTCGTGATCGGGAACCAGACCTTCAGGTCGTCGACGGCGAGGAGCTCGCGGTCGCCGGTCGGGCTCGTCGCCGGCGCCGCGGCCGGCCTCGCGCTTGGCGCGGCGGTCACCGGCCATCCCGCCGTTCGTCGGCCGTGCCGTCGCCTGGCTCTTCGGTGGGCAACGGCAGACCGGCCGCGCTCGGCGCCGGGCTGACCGGCCCCTCGTCCGGCAGCATCGCGACGATCTCCTCGGCCGGCAGCTCGGAGATCGGCACGGTCGCGACCGCGGACCCGTCACCGGCGGCAGCGGCGGCGGCAGCAGCCGCCGCGAGCTCGTCGAGGGCGACGCTCGGCGGGGGCGCTGCGACGAACCCGGGCCGGATCGGCCGGCCGGCGTCCGCCTCCTCCGGCGTGGGCGGGTTGTGGCAGGCGATCTGGTGCGTCGCGTTCGCGCCCGTGGTGATCGCGCGGGACGTGCCGTCGATCGGTGTGAGGGGTGGGTTGTTCGTCCAGCAGACGTCGAGCCGCCAGGCGCAGCGGGGCGCGAACGGGCAGCCGGTCGGCGCCCGCCGCTGGTCCGGCGGCGTGCCCTCGATCGGGATCAGGTCGCCGGTGCGCTCCTCGTCGAGCCGCGGGATCGAGTGGAGCAGCCCGACCGTGTACGGGTGCGAAGGGTGGGCGAACAGCTCCGACGTGGTCGCCGCCTCCACGACGAAGCCGGCGTACATCACGAGGATCCGCTGGGTCATGCCCGCGACGACGCCGAGGTCGTGGGTGATCAGGATCAGGGCCGTCCCCGTCTCGTCCGTCAGCCGGTGGAGGATCTCCAGGACCTGGGCCTGGATGGTGACGTCAAGGGCGGTCGTTGGCTCGTCCGCGATCATCAGCTTCGGCTCGAGGGCCAGCGCCATCGCGATCATCACGCGCTGCCGCATCCCGCCCGAGAACTGATGGGGGAAGCTCTTGAGTCGCGTCTCCGGCTTCGAGATGCCGACCATCTCGAGCAGCTCCATCGCCCGCTTGCGGGCATCGGCCGTCGAGACCTTCCGGTGGGCCTGGATCGTCTCGATCATCTGCTCTTCGATCGTCAGGACCGGATTGAGGCTCGTCATCGGGTCCTGGAAGATCATCGCGATCTCCTTGCCCCGGAGGTCGCGCATGTCCGCCTCGGACAGGGTCACGAGGTCGATGCCCTCGAACAGGACGCGGCCGCCTTCGATCCGGCCGGCCGGTCGCGGCAGCAGCCGCATGATGCCGAGGTTCGTGACGCTCTTCCCGCAGCCGGACTCGCCGACGAGCCCCACCCGCTCACCCGGCTCGAGGTCGAAGCTGACGCCGTTGACGGCGTGGATGATCCCGTCCTGGGTCTTGAACCGGACGACCAGCCCGTCGACGCTCAGGAGCGGCTGCTCGGCGCGCGACCGCGCCGTCAGCGTGTTCGGCGTCGCCGCGGCGGTCGGCGGGGCGGACGGCCTCGCGGTCGTCGTCATCGCTTCAGCCTCGGATCGAGCGATTCGCGGAGGCCGTCGCCGAGGAGGTTGAAGCCCACCGCGCTGATCACGATCGCGATGCCCGGCGCGAACACGAGGTTCGGCGCGCGCCGCAGGAGCTCCGTCGCGTCCGTCAGCATCGTCCCCCATTCCGGCGTCCGCGGGTCCGGCGGCCCCAGGCCCAGGAAGCCGAGGCCCGCGACGTCGATGATCGCGGTTGCGAGGGCGAGGGTCGCCGCCACGATCAGCGGGCTGAGGGCGTTCGGCAGCATGTGCCGGAAGAGAATCCGGGCGTTGGAGGCGCCCAGCGACCGGGCGGCGACGACATAGTCCGACTCCCGGAGCGCGAGGAGGCTGCCCCGCAGCAGGCGCGCAAAGACCGGGGTGTTGGCGACCGCGACCGCGAGCATGATCTGCGGCAGGCCCTGTCCGAGCCACGCGACGATGCCGATCGCGAGCAGGATCCCCGGCACGGCGAGCAGGACGTCGACGAAGCGCATCAGGACGGTGTCGACGAAACCGCCGACGCCGCCGGCGAGTCCGCCGATGATCCCGCCGAGGGTCAACCCGATGATCACGGAGACCACGCCCGTGAACAGGCTGATCCGGGCCCCGTAGATGACGCGGCTCAGCTCGTCCCGGCCGAGCTTGTCGAGACCGGCGAGGTGGTCCAGCGTCGGCGACTGGAGCGTCCGTCCCAGGCCCGTCTTGTTGGGGTCGAACGGGGCGAGGACCGGGGCCAGGACGGCGACGACGATGAACACCGCGATGAACGACATCCCGAGCAGCGCCGGCCGGTTCCGGCGAAGCCGCGTGAAGGCATCGCGCCAGAGGCCACGACTGGCTCGGGTCGGCGTCAGGACCTTGGGGGCGGTGATGGCAGTCATCAGGCGTACCGGATGCGGGGGTTGAGGAAGGCGTAGCCGATGTCGACCACGAGGTTCACGACGAGGAAGATCAGGGCGAAGATCAGGATCGAGTTCTGGACCACGAAGTAGTCACTCGCCCCGATCGCGTCGACGACCCAGCGGCCGACGCCGTTCCACGCGAATACCGTCTCCGTGATGACCGCGCCGGCGAGCAGCCCACCCACCTGGAGGCCGATGACGGTCACGACCGGCAGCCAGGCGTTGCGCATGATGTGGCGGTTGTCGACCCTCGGCTCCGTCAGGCCCTTGGCCCGGGCCGTCCGGACGTAGTCCTCGTTCGCGACGTCGATGACGGAGGCGCGGGTGATCCTCGTGATGATCGCGAGCGGGATCGAGCCGAGCGCGATCGCCGGCAGGATCAGGTGCCGGATCGCATCCACGAAGGCATCGGGCCGGCCTGCGAGCAGCGTGTCGATCAGCATGAATCCGGTCACGTTCGGGATCTGGAGCTGGAGCCGGGCGTCCAGCCTCCCGGTGGCCGGGAGGATGCCGAAGATCACCCCGAAGATGTAGCCGAGCGTGAGGCCGAGGACGAAGACCGGGATGCTCACGCCGACGAGGGAGAAGAACGTCACGGCCGCGTCGCCGAGGCTCTGCGGACGCCGCCCCGCGTAGCGCCCGAGCGGGATCCCGAGGCCCACCGCGAAGATCAGCGCGGCCAGCGTCAGCTCCACCGTGCCCGGGAACCGGGCGATGAACTCGGACAGCACGGACCGGTTGTTCACGAAGCTGTTACCCAGGTCGCCCCGCGACAGCTGCCCGAGATACAGGACGTACTGCTCCAGCAGCGGTCGGTCCAATCCGAGGCGATGGCGCATCGCCTCGACGAGGTCCGGCCGGGCGTGCTGGCCGAGGATCGCGGTCGCCGGGTCGCCCGGCAACGCATGGATGAACAGGAAGAGGATGACGGACAGCCCGAACAGCACGGGGATCACTCCCAGCAGCCGTCGGACGATGTATCTCAGCACGCGAGGCGCCCGTCCTCCCCGTGATGCGAAGGACCCCCGGGCGGAGGACCGCCCGGGGGTCGTTCAGCGGCCCGTTACTTGTCGAGCCAGACCGAGTTGAGGAACTCGGTCAGGTTCCCGGAGCCGACGAAGCCCTTGACGTAGGCCTTGGCACCGGCGACCGGCTTGGAGTTCACGAGCGGCAGGGTGGGCATGTCCTTGACGATCATGTCCTGGGCCTGCCCCCAGAGCGGGTTGGCCGCGTCGGCCGAGGTCGCCGACTCCGCCTGCTTCATGAGCGCATTCAGCGCGTCGTTCTTGTAGGCGAACTCGGGGTTCGGTGCGCCCTTGCTGTAGTAGAAGAACGCGGTGTCGAGGAAGTTGTCGGCACCGGCCCAGTCACACGTCCAGCCGATGAGCCACATCGGGTACTTCCCGGTCGACTCGTCGTTCAGGTACGTCGGCTTGCCGGTGTTCCACGGCTTGGTCATCGGGTTCGGCTTGAAGCCGACCGCCTCGAGATCCGTCTGGATCGCCTGGAAGATCCCCTTCGGGTCCGGCATGTAGGGCCGGAACACGTCCGACGGATACCAGAAGTCGAACGACAGATCGGTCACGCCGGAGTCGGCGATCAGCTGCTTGGCCGCGTTCGGGTCGTAGGCCGGCAGGTTCTCGTCCTTGAAGCCGGGCGTCGTCGGCGGAACCCACGACTTGGCGACGGCCGCGTTGTCGTTGCCACCGTAGAAGGTGTCGACGAGGTTCTGGCGGTTGACGGCCGCGGCGACAGCCTGCCGGATCTTCGGGTTGTCGAACGGCTTGTGGGTCTCGTTCATGCCGAGGTGGAACAGGTTGCAGCTCTCACCGCGGGCGATGACCTGCAGATTCGCGTCGGCCTTGACGACCGGGATGTCGACCGGGTTGAACACGGTCGCGAGGTCGATGTCACCGGCCTGGAGGGCGTTCAGGACCGCCGCGGTGTCGGAGATCTTCTTGAACGTCACCGCGTCGAGGTGGGCCACCCCGTCCTTGTTCCAGTAGTTCGGGTTCTTGACGACCGTCACGTGGTCGCCCTGGACCCACTCCTTGAACATGAACGGGCCCGTGCCCGTCATCGCGCCCTTGCCGCCGGTGCCGTAGGGGCTCTTGGTCGGATCGGGGTTGTCCGCGTCGCCGGCCTTGAGCGCTGCCGGGCTGTTGATCGCGAACGTCGAGATCGTCTGGCTGAGCAGGAACGGCGTGTACGGCTTCTTCAGCTTGATCACGACCTCGCTCGCGCTGTTCGCCTTGCACGAGTCGAGATTCGACGTCGCGCCGAAGCCGCCGAAGACCGCGCCGTAGTAGTAGGCGTAGTCCGGGCTGGCGAGCGCGCCGGTGAAGTTGTTCCAGCGGTCGTAGTTGTAGCAAACCGCATCCGCGTTGAAGTCCGTGCCGTCATGGAACTTCACGCCCGTCTGGAGCTCGAACGTGTACGACAGGCCGTCAGGCGACACCGTCCACGACTTCGCGAGCGACGGGGCGAGCTCGCCGACCGTGCCCGGCTTCAGCGTGACGAGGCCCTCGAGGACCTGGTTCATGACGTACGAGGTGTTCGAGTCCTGGGAGAACGCGCTGTCCGTCGTCGCGATCTCGCCGAGGTTCTGGACGACGAGCGTGCCGCCATCCTTGGGAGTCCCGGCCGCGCTGGGCGCGGTCGATTCGCCGGCGGCCGCGGACGGACTCGCGCCGCCGCCTCCACCGGTGCTGGCCGCCGGCGACGACGGCGACGCACTCGCCGCGCCTCCACAGGCCGAGAAGACGATCGCCGCGACTGCGACGAGCGCTCCTGAGCGGAACCGGATCATGTACCTCCTCCTTCTGCCCGGGTCACGAGATCACGCAGGATGAGCGATGTCGGGTCCGGCGCGACACCGTGGCACGGGTCGGCCGGAATACTACCGCCCGGATTCGACGCTGCG
>JBPYEM010000446.1:0-2286 GCA_051985205.1 Candidatus Limnocylindrales bacterium
GCCAGCGCGACCGCGGCGTCGCGGCTCTCGAGGCCGGCGGGCAGCGTCGACGCGTTCGGGATGCCCTGGGTCAGCCGCAGGAACGGCGTGCCGAGCAGCAGCAGGAAGAGGACCGCGGGCACGAGGACGGCGAATGGCCGTGCCATCACGCCATGGGCGACGCGCTCCCAGCGGGAGCGGCGGGCGACGGTCGCTCGGGCTCCGACGGGCCGGCCGAGCCTCGCCCGGATCCAGCCGATCAGGCCGGCGACGCTGAGGGCGTTCACCCGTGGGCCGAGCATCCCCAGGATCGCGGGCAGGAACGTTAGCGCGTAGAAGACCGACGCCGCGACCACCAGCGACCCACCGATGCCGAAGGAACGAAGCGCGGTCGGCCGGAACAGCAGGAGGCCGGACAGCCCGATCGCGACCGCCAGGCCGGAGAACGTCACGGCCTTGCCACTCGTCGCGACGGTGATCTCGACCGCCTCACCGACGGAGCGGCCCTTCCGCAGCTCCTCCCGGAACCGGCTGACCATGAACAGCGAGTAGTCGATCGCAAGGGCGAGTCCCAGCATCGTGGCGACGTTCTGGACGTAGATCGAGAGCTCCGTCACCTGCGCCGCGAGGTAGACGGCGCCGAGCGTCGTCGGGATCGTCAGCGCCGCCACCAGGAGGGGCAGCCCGGCGGCGACGAGCGAGGCGAAGACCGCGAGCAGGATCAGCAGCGCGAACGGTCCGGAGATCGTCTCCGCCTGGACGAGCTCCTTCTCGGACTGGTGTGCCTGGTCCTCCGTGAACGGCCCGATCCCGGCGAGCTTCAGCGTGGCGCCGGTCGGCTGGTCGATGAGGGCCCGGATCTCCGGCATCCGGTTCGCGGCGGCTTCATCCGTGATCGTCAGACGCACGAGCGCGTAGGCGGAGTGGCCGTCCGTGCTGATGAACCGGTCGTCGTGGGTCTGCTCGTAGCCGACCACGCCGTCCGCGAGGGAATCCGCCGCGAGGCGCTTGAGGGACGTCGCGATCAGCGACTGGAAGGCGTCCGAGCGGGCGTCGCTCGCGGTGTCGCCCTGGTAGAGCGCGACGATCGAGCCTTGGCCGGAGCCGAAGTCGCTTGCCAGGCGTTGGGCGACCGCCGTCGACTCCGAGCTCGGGTCGCTCCAGCCGCCGGAGCTGAGGGCGCTCGTGGCCTTCGAGGCGAGCGTGCTGGCGAGGACCGCGAGGACGATCGTGATCAGGGCGATCGGCCGCCGGTGGCGATAGATGAAGGCACCCCAGCGGGAGAAGATCATCAGGCGGTCCTTTCGCGATTCGTGGCGCTCGGAACATAGAGAATGAGCATTCGTTTTGTCAAGGCTTGTCTTTGCCGCTCGTGCTCGCTAGCCTTGGCGAACAGTCGTTCTCCAGGAGCCGAATGCCGAGAGTCAGTCAAGCGCATGAGCGGGAGGTCCGCGACCGGATCGTCCGCGCCGCCCTTCAGGTCTTCGCCGAACACGGGTTCCACCGCGCGACGATGCAGGACATCGTCCGGGCGTCCGGGCTGTCCGTCGGCGCGATCTACACCTACTTCGCCAGCAAGTCCGACCTGATCCTCGCCGGCTGCGACCTGATCACGGACCAGGAGCTGGCCCAGCTTGGCGAGCGACTCGCGACGGTCACCGGTTATCGCGACCGGATCGCGGCGGCGGTCGGCTACTGGTTCGACAACCTGGCGGTCGAGCAGTCCGGCGGCGGCTCCGGCTTCCTGCTCCTCCAGGCCTGGGCGGAGGTCGAGACGGATCCCGCGATCCGGGAGATGCTCGTCCGGAGGCGGCGGGAGACGATCACCTCGATCGTGATGCTCCTCCAGGAAGGCGTCATGCGCGGCGAGCTGCCGTCCTGGCTCGACGTCGCCGCCGTGGCCCACGCGATCGCGGCGCTGCTCGACGGGATGCTGATCGAGGCGGCGGAGGAGGGCGCGGCCTACCGGCGAGCCGACTACGAGCGCCGGATCCTCGCGCTCATCGAGACGATCCTCGCCGCTCGCACCGCCGAGCCCCCGGAGACGATCGTCGCGGCGCCCGCGCGGCCATACGAGTCCGTTCGCGCCCGCCGAGCCGCGTCATGACGAACGCCGCCCCCCAACGACACGGCGCGTGACGAACGGCATCGCGACCGGGCGGGTCCAGACCGTCCTGGGGCCGGTCGACCCGGCCGAGCTCGGGTGGGTCCTGCCGCATGAGCACACGGCGATCGCGCTGTGGCACGTGCCGGATCGCTGGGACTACTGGGAGCTCCGCCGCGACGAGCCGGTCATCCGCGAGGAGC
>JBPYEM010000447.1:0-5828 GCA_051985205.1 Candidatus Limnocylindrales bacterium
ACGAGCTCGGCGCCGGCGAAGTCGGGTTCGTGTTCGCCGCGATCAAGAACGTCGCCGACGCGCAGATCGGCGACACGATTACCGACGCGGCCAATCCGACGGCGGAGCCGTTCCCTGGCTTCAAGGAAATGAAGTCGATGGTATTCGCCGGACTCTACCCGGTCGAAGGCAGCGAGTATCCAGAGCTGCGCGACGCGCTCGAGAAGCTGCGGCTCAACGACGCGTCGTTCTTCTACGAGCCGGAAACTTCGGTGGCGCTCGGCTTCGGATTCCGGTGCGGCTTCCTCGGCCTGCTCCACATGGAGATCGTCCAGGAGCGCCTGGAGCGCGAGTTCAGCCTCGACCTGATCGCGAGCGCGCCGTCGGTCGAGTACCACGTCCAGCTCCTGCACGGCCGCGGCGAGATCGCGGTCGACAACCCGGCCAACCTGCCGAACCCCGCCGAGATCGAGGCCCTCGAGGAGCCGTGGGTCAAGCTGAGCGTCGTCACCCCGTCGCAGTACATCGGGCCGCTGATGGAGCTGACGACGAACCGCCGCGGCGACTTCCGGGACATGGAGTACCTCGATCCCACTCGCGTCGTCCTTCACTTCGAGATGCCCCTCGCGGAGCTGATCGTCGACTACTTCGACCAGCTGAAGAGCCGGAGCCAGGGCTACGCGTCGATGGATTACGAGGAGCTCGGCTATCGACCAGCCAATCTGGCGAAGGTCGACATCCTCGTGAACGGCGAGCCCGTCGACGCCCTCAGCCTGATCGTCCACCGCGACAAAGCCCAATCGAGCGGCCGCGCGCTGGCCGAACGACTGAAGCAGCTGATCCCCCGCCAGATGTTCGAGATTCCGATTCAGGCGGCCATCGGGAGCAACGTCATCGCCCGCGAAACCGTCCGAGCGATGCGCAAGAACGTGCTTGCCAAGTGTTACGGTGGCGACATCACCCGGAAACGGAAGCTGCTCGAGAAGCAGAAAGAGGGCAAGCAGCGGATGAAACGGGTGGGCTCGGTGGAGATCCCGCAGGAGGCGTTTCTGGCGATGCTCCGGATGGACGAGGGCTAGGACCGGGTGGCTGACTGGCTCCCGACGCTGCGGACGCTGATCGCGGCCGGGCTCGCCCTGCTGCTGATCATGCTCCGCCTCGAGGCCGCTCGGTTCAGCGCCGCCGAGTACGACGACACGATCGACGGCCGGGCGCCGTCGCTGCGCCGGCGGATCGCCTGGTACGCGATCGGATTGGTCCTCGTCGCCGCGATCTTCATCGTCCATCCCTCGCCGCAGGACGATTTCGCGCTCGGCGCCGGTGACCGCCCCAAGGCGATCCTCTATGGCTTCCTGTACGCGGCGATCGGGACGGCGATCGCGCTCGGGATCGCGTTCTACCGCTACCGCCGCCTGCGGTTCCCGGACGTCTGGTCGTATCCGGGCGCGCTGCTGAACGCCGTCGTCACCGCCATCGTGGACGAGGTTGCCTTCCGCGGCGCCGTGCTGGGACTGCTCCTGCTCACCGGCATGAACGCGACTGCGGCGAACCTGATCCAGGCGATCCTCTATGCGCTCGCCACGCGGCTGGGGGCACCCGGTCGGAACCGATGGCTGCTGCTGATGGCGCTCGGGATCGGCATCGCCGGCGGCTGGGTGACCGCGGTCACAGGCGGGATCGCCGCGGCGTTCCTCGGGCACGCCGTGACGCGGTTCGCGGTCTTCCTCTCCACCGGCCATGCGGGCCAGTTCCTGCCGCGGGGCCGCGAGGTCGAAGAGATCGAGGCGAAACGTCGCCCGCCACAGGGGTGGCGGGTGATCGCGTCGCGGGAGCCCGCTTCACGGGACCGGTGACGGACCCGGACCCTCCCCCCGCCGAACCGGCCCAGGCCGTCGCGGCCGGATCGGCGCCCCCATCGCCGCAACCGCCCGTCGGCCTCTACGTCCACGTCCCGTTCTGCGTCTCGATCTGCCCCTACTGCGACTTCGTGGTCGTCGCCGGCGCCTCGACGCGCGGGCCATCGAACCGGATCGCCGCGTATCTGACCGCGGTCCTCCGCGAGCTGGAGCTGCGGGCGAACGCCCTCGACGAGGCGTTCGGGTCGCCCGGGACGCGCCGGCGGCCGCCGCTCCAGACCGTCTACCTCGGCGGCGGGACGCCGTCCCTCCTGCCATCTGACGCGCTCGCCGCGATCCTCGGCGTGATCCGCGAGCGGTACATCGTCGCTGCCGACGCCGAGATCACGATCGAGGCGAACCCCGGACCCGATGAGCGCGGCGACTCGCGGACGTTCACCCGTCTCGGGTTCACCCGGATCTCCTTCGGTGCCCAGAGCCTGGACCGGGCGGAGCTCCGGCGGCTCGGTCGTCGCCATCGTGTCGGCGACGTCGCCGACGCCGTCGACGAGGCACGCGCCGGCGGCATCGCCTCCGTGAACCTCGACCTGCTCTACGACGTGCCGGACGGCTCGCTGCCGACCTGGATCGACACGATCGAGTCAGCGCTGGAGCTGGAGCCGGACCATCTCTCGCTCTACGCGCTGTCTCTCGACGACCCGGACGCCGAGGGCCTGACCGGGCCGCTGGGCGACCATCTGCCGACGACTCGCGGGGCGCGTCGCTGGCGCGACACGTCGATCCCGCTGCAGGACGAGGATCGGGCGGCGGCGCAGTACCACCACGCCGTCCACCGCCTGGGCGCGGACGGCTGGCGCGGTTACGAGATCAGCAACTGGGCGCGCCCAGGGCACGAGAGCCGCCACAACCTCGCCTACTGGGAGCGCCGGCCGTACGAGGCGGTCGGCCCCGGCGCGCATGCGTTCGACGGCGCGACGCGACGCTGGAACGCCGCGCACCTGGGTCGATATCTGCAAGCCCTGGTCCCGCCGCCCGGCTCCATCACCGGGTCACGGCTCCCGCCCGGCGGCTCCGAGACGCTCGACGCGGCGACGACCGCGTCGGAGGTCGCGATCCTCGGTCTGCGGACCGATCGGGGGCTGCCGCGTTCGGCAGCCCTGGAGACGCCCCTGTCGGACGTCTTCGGCTGGGCCCTCGCCGCAGAGCTGCTGACGATCGACGACGACGACCGGATCGTCCTGACGACCCGCGGCCGGCTGCTCTCCAACGAGCTGTTCGCGAGGCTCGTGTGAGAGGAACCACCGCGACACCGTTGACACTCGGACCGTCCGACTGCTAGAGTAGTTAGCACTCGGCACCTGAGAGTGCTAATCCCCCGAACCCCGCGGCCACCCGTTCGCCGCGCATCGCAGAGGCCACCGTGGCGCGACGACTCCGCACCACCGGCGCGCTGGATCCCCGTTCGGAATCGATCCTGCGAGCCGTCATCGAGGAATACGTGGCGACGGCCGTTCCCGTCGCGTCCCAGGCGCTCGTCGAGCGCTACGGCCTCGGCGTGTCGAGCGCGACCGTCCGCAACATCCTCGCGGACCTCGAGATGTCCGGGCTGCTGACCCACCCCCACACCAGCGCCGGCCGGATCCCCACGGATGCGGGCTATCGCTACTTCGTCGAGTCGATCGCGAACTCGAGCCAGCTCTCGGCCGTGGAGCAGCTGATGATCCGTCACCAGTTCGGTCAGGTGCAGCACGCCTCGGAGCAGTGGTTCCGCCTCGCCGCCACGACGCTTGCGGCAGCCAACCGGAGTGCGGGCCTCGCGACGCCGGCCAAGCCGCGCGCCGCCCACGTCCGGCGGGTCGACCTCGTCTCGATCAGCGAGCGGCTGGCGAGCCTGATCATCGTGTTCCGGGAGGGCGCGGTCCGGCAGGTCCTCGTCACATTGCCGGACGCGGTCGAGCAGGAGGACCTGACCCGGGTCGCCGTGATCCTGGACGGGCTGATGGCTGGCCGAACCGCCGCGGACGCCGATCGGGCCCTTGCTCGCATCGACTCGGATGGGCCGATCGGGACGCTCGTCCGGCGCGTCGGCGAACGGGTGATCGCGGCGATCCGCGACTACGACGCGACCGTGATCGAGGAAGTCTTCAGCGACGGCCTGCTCCACGTGATGGAGGCGCCCGAGTTCGATCGGAGCGACAAGCTGCGGCGCGTGTTCGCCGCGCTGGAGAACCGGTCATACCTCGGCGAGCTCCTCGACCGCGTGGCGGGCTCGTCCAACGTCCAGGTCTTCATCGGAGCGGAGAACTCCCCCGAAGAGATGCGCGACGTCTCGCTCGTGCTCGCCTCGTACGGCGAGCCGGGCCGGGCCGTCGGCGTCGTGGGTGTCCTCGGCCCCACCCGGATGGCCTATTCCCAGGCGATCGGGACGGTTCGCTTCGTCTCGACGCTCATGAACGAGCTGGTGCACAACATCGATGCCTGACCTTCGCGACCTTCGCGGTCGACCCCTTAGCCGCCCCAACGGCGACGCCGGCACGTCCGGCGCCCGTCGCAACGCTCCGCCCGGCCGCCCGGGCCCCGGGCCGAACGGTCCCCGGAGTCCGTTCGTGGCGCCCGGCTCCAACGGTCCACAGCCAGGTCCGGCACCGGCGAGCCCATCCGGCCAGCCGGGACACCGGACCCGCGCCCAGGAGCGGATCGACGAGCTGGACGTCTCGCCGACGAAGCTTGTCGCCGAAATCGAGACGTTGCGCGGCGAGCTCGAGACAATCCGGGCGAAGGCCGAGGAGTACCTCGCCGGGCTCCAGCGGGAGCGCGCGGAGTTCTCGAACTACCGACGCCGGACGACGGAGGAGCGCGAGCAGATGCTCGGGCTGGCCGGCGAGGACCTCATCCGGAAGGTCCTCGCGATCGCCGACGACTTCGACCTCGCGATCGACAACCGGCCCGACGAGCTGGCTGGCAACAGCTGGGTCGAGGGCGTCACGGCGATCGACCGGAAGCTCCGGACGCTCCTCGAGAGCGAGGGCGTGAGCCCGATCGACGCGGAGCCCGGAACGCCGTTCGATCCGCGGGCTCACGAGGCGATCGCGAACGTGCCCGGCACCGGCCGCGGCGAGGGCCAGATCGTCGACGTCGTGCGGCGCGGCTACAAGCTCCGCGATCGGGTCCTCCGCCCGGCGCTCGTCGCGGTTGCGTCGGGCGACCCGGCGGACGGCGAGGGCCGCACCGGGCGCGGCGATCCACCAACGAACTGATCCACCAGACCCCCGAGCAGCAACCACAGGGAGACACCACCACATGGGCAAGATCATCGGCATCGACCTCGGCACGACGAACAGCGTCGTGGCCGTGATGGAGGGCGGCGAGCCGACCGTCATCGCCTCGGCCGAGGGCGGCCGGACGGTGCCGTCGGTCGTGGCCTTCACCAAGACGGGGGAGCGCCTCGTCGGCCAGCTGGCCAAGCGACAGGCCGTCACGAACCCCGCGAACACGATCTATTCGATCAAGCGCTTCATGGGCCGCCGCTGGGACGACCCGGAGACCAAGCGGGCGAAGGAGCTCGTCAGCTACAGCGTCGAGAAGGACGCGAAGAGCGACGGCGTCGTCGTCAAGGTCGCCGACCGCACGTACACCCCGCCCGAGATCAGCGCGATGATCCTCCAGAAGCTGAAGGCGGACGCCGAGGCGTATCTCGGCGAGAAGGTCACCGAGGCGGTCATCACCGTCCCGGCCTACTTCGACGACACGCAGCGCCAGGCGACGAAGGACGCGGGCCGCATCGCCGGCCTCGACGTCAAACGGATCATCAACGAGCCGACCGCTTCGGCGCTCGCCTACGGCCTCGACAAGAAGCACGACGAGAAGATCGCCGTCTACGACCTCGGCGGCGGCACGTTCGACATCTCGATCCTCGAGCTGGGCGAGGGCGTGTTCGAGGTCAAGGCCACGAATGGCGACACCCACCTCGGCGGCGACGACTTCGACCAGCGC
>JBPYEM010000448.1:0-2899 GCA_051985205.1 Candidatus Limnocylindrales bacterium
GCCTCGATCCGTCGCGTCGCGATGCCGACCACGATCACGCCGGCCACGGCCAGCAGGACGGTGGGCGAAAGCCCGAGGAGGGTCGCGAGCGAGAGTGGTGACGGCTGCGACGCCGGGACGGACCGGAGCCAGTCGAGGTGGTTGTCGATCCCAGCCCCGACGAGCGAGACCAGACCGATGCCGACGAGCGTGATCGCCATCGCCCCAAGTGCCCGGAACCGCCGCGCCGCGAGCAGCCAGATCACGAGGAGGATCGGTGTGAGCTTCATCGCGATCGCGAAGGCCACGAGCGAGCCGACGATCGCCGGCCGGTCGCGGAGGCGCCAGGCGAGCACGAGCCCTGCCAGGACGAGGCCGTTGACGTTCCCGGAGAACGCCAGCAGACCGAGCGGCGCAGCAAGGACCGCAACCGCCGTCAGCCCGGCGAGGCTTCCGGCCGCGAGGGAGATCGCCGTCGCGGCGGTCGCGATCAGGATCAGCAGCGCCCAGGCGTCGACGGCCGGGGGTCCGAGGGCGGCGATCGGCCGGAAGACGACCGCGATCGGGGGCGGCGCGAGCAGCGGGACGGTCCAATACGGCGGGACGATCAGCACTGGTCGATCGCCGGCGCTCAGCGCGTAGAGCGGGTGACCGGCGTTCAGGCGTTCGCCGGCGGCCAGATAGTTCCAGCCGTCGCCGTTCTCCCGCATCGGGTCGAACCCGGTGAGTCCCCACGCCTGATAGACGCCGTCGATCGCGACGATCAACAGGATGACGACGGCCGCGCGCCGGACGATCGGCAGCACGAAGGTCCAGCGCTCGCTCCAGCCGCGAGGCGCCGTTTCGGGCTGCCGCTCCAGCTCCGCCAAATCCGCCCTCCCGTGATCCATCCGCTATCGTGCGTCACGCCCACCCTGTCCGAGCCAACGTCCGGAGTGTCCGTGCGCGGTCCGCGGCTGATTCTCGCCATCTTCGTCCTGTCCGGGGCCGCCGGGCTCGTCTACGAAGTCGTCTGGTCGCGCCAGCTCGTCCTCGTCTTCGGGAACACGACGCAGGCCGTGTCCACGATCCTCACCGGGTTCTTCGGCGGGATGGCGGTGGGCTCCTTCCTGGGCGGGCGGCTCGCAGACCGTGTCCGCTCGCCGCTCCGCCTCTATGGGCTGCTCGAGCTGATCCTCGTGGTGGTCGTGATCCTCACGCCGTTCACGTTCCGGTTGATCCACGAGGTGTACCGGACGGCGTTCGGGTCGCTCGAGACACAGCCCGGGCTGCTCGCGCTCGTGCGCTTCGGGCTCGCGCTGCTCGCCCTCGCGCCCGCGACGGTCCTGATGGGCGCCACACTGCCGACCCTGACCCGCCATCTGTCGGGCGACGAGCACCTGTCGAAGGCCTTCGCCCGGCTGTATGCCGCGAACACCTTCGGGGCGATCCTCGGAACGATCGCCGCGGGCTTCGTCCTGATCGAGCTCCTGGGCCTCACGGAGACGCTTCTCGTCGGCGCGGCCTGTTCGGGGATTGCCGGTCTGGCGGCGCTGCTGCTCTCGCGGCGCGAGGGGGCGGACGCCACACGCGCGACGCCCGTGTCGATCCGGTCGGCCGCGATCCCGACCCTTGTGGAACGCGAGGCGCGGTCGGGCGTCAGCTCGTCGCGCCGACGGGCGCGACCCGGTCTCGCCGTGCTGGTGGCCTTCGTGTCCGGCCTGACCTCGCTGGGCTACCAGACGCTCTGGGTCCGCCTCCTCTCGTCCGGCACGGGCAACTCGACGTACGTCTTCAGCTCCATCCTCGCGATCTTCCTGATCGGCCTCGTGCTCGGGGCGACGGTCTTCGCGGCGTTGCGGACCCGGATCACGCAACCAGTGGTCTTCCTTGCGATCGCCCAGGTCATCGTCGCGGCGCTCGCGATCTGGGGCTTGGTCGACGTCATCGCGGTCCCGGAGCGACTCGATCCGTCGAAGGCGCTCGACACCCTGATCGCGATCTTCCGACCGGTCGTCCTCGTCGTCCTGCCCACCACGTTCGTGATGGGCCTCAGCTTCCCGGCGTCGTCGAGCCTCCTCGCCGACGACCCGGACCGGATCGCGACCTACGCCGGGCGGCTCCTCGCCGCGAACACGGCGGGCGCGATCGTCGGCACGTTCGTCATCCCGTTCGCGTTGATCCCGGCTATCGGCTCACCGGCCGGCCTCGCGGTCATCGCCCTCGTGAATGTCGCGCTGGCCCTGGTCCTCGTCGCCGCGGCCCGCGACGCGTCCGTGCCGACGCGGGCAGCGACCACGGCGGCGTCGGCGGTCCTCGCCGTGCTGATCGCGACCTCACTCCTCGCGCCGGCCTCGAGCCGTATCGAGGATCCGTCCGTCTCCCGGATCCTCGCTGCCGGCGGCCAGATCTACCAGACGAGCGAGGACGAGATCGCGTCGGTGCAGGCGGCCCGCACGATCGGGCAGCAGCTGTTCGTCACCGGCACCGCGATGACGCTCCTGACCGTCGACGCGAAGATGATGCCGATCCTGCCGCTGATGCTGCGACCCGATTCCAAGACCGCCGCAACCGTCGCGTTCGGCATGGGCTCCGCGTTCCGTGCCGCGGTCATCGCCGGTCTCGACACGGACGCCGTCGAGCTCGTCCCGTCCGTCCCGAAGATGTTCCACTGGTTCTATCCAGATGCGGATGCGATCCTCGCCCGGCCCAACGGACGGGTGCTGATCACCGACGGCCGGAACCACCTCGAGCTGACTTCGAAGCGCTACGACATCATCGTCACGGATCCGCCGCCGCCGATCGAGAGCTCCGGCGCCGCGGTGATCTCCTCGCTCGAGTACTACCAGGCGGGTTCGGCCCACCTGAACTCCGGCGGCGTGATGATGCAGTGGACGCCGTACGGCGGGAGCGTCGACGAGTTCCTCGCCCACGTCCGCAC
>JBPYEM010000449.1:0-5310 GCA_051985205.1 Candidatus Limnocylindrales bacterium
GTCGAGCAGCTCCTGGGCCGTCAGCCCGTCGACCTCCAGCTCCACCTCGGTCTGGGGCGGATCCACCTCCAGCGATCGGACGGTTGCCACCGTCCGGATCCGGCCGCCCCGGGCCGCGACGTGCGAGACGACGGCGGCGATCGCCTCCGGGCTTTCGAGCAGATCCACCCGAGCCGCGGCCGCGGTCGACGCGGGCAGGGGACTCCGGGCCACGGCGGCGGGACGGTGCTCGGGGAGAGGGGAGGGCCGGCCTATCGGCCGATGATGTCGGCGATCGACATCCGGCCCGGGTCGGAATCGCCGTCGGCGTGCGCCTGGTACTGGATGCCCGCCGCGTCGAACGCCGCTCGCGTCTCGTCGGCGTTGCTCGTCTCGAGCATCAGCTCGCCGTCCGTGTCCTCGGCGATCCCTACGATCCCGGCGATGTTCACGCCGCGCTCCGCCAGGGCGGTGGCCATCCGGGCGAGCGCGCCCGGTCGATCGTCGAGCTTCACCGTGAACCAGACCGACACGCCGCCACCTCCTGTCCGGGCGATGGTACGCAGAATCAGTGGGTCGAGGCAGGCGCCGCCCGTGGGCGAGCATCCAGGAGGACGGATGATGGAAACGGTCACCGTCGTGCTGAACGTCAGGACCGAGGACGTCGACGTGTTCGAGGCGGGTTTTCGAGCGCACGAGCTGCCGGTCTGGGAGGAGCTACGGTCACGCGGGCTGCTGGAGCGAGCCACGCTCAACCGGCTCGACATCTCGTCGCGACCGGTCGACGGCGCGACGCAGTACCTGATCGCGTGCATCTTCACGTCCGGCGAGGGCCATCACGTCCACGACAGCCACCCGGGCTTCGAGGCCTGGAACCGGATCGCCGATCGCTACCAGGTCGGCGAGCCGCTGGCGTTCGGTGGTGAGACCGTCGTCCAGCTCGGCGGATAGGCGCGCCGCCATGCCGACACCCTCACCGGGATCGCCGAGCGTCCAGATCTTCGGTCACGATCGGGATCAAGCAACCCGCGCTGCCGTCCGCTTCTTCAAGGAGCGCCGGATCGTGATCCATCAGGTCGACCTGATCCGCAAGCCGATCGCACCCGGCGAGCTGCGGCGGTTCGTCGAGCGGTTGGGGGCACGGGCCCTGATGGATGAGACCTCGCGCGCGTATCGCGACGCCGGGCTGGGCTACCTGCGGATGGACGACTCGGAGATCGTCCAGCGGCTGCTGGCGAACCCGGCGCTCCTCCGCCTGCCCCTGGTCCGGTTCGGCAACGACGCCGCGGCCGGCCGCGACGAGGCGACCTGGAAGCGGTGGCTCAGCTCCGCGCCGCGCGGGACCTGAGCTCTCGCCAGACGAGGACCGCGCCGACGACGAGACACGCTGCGCCGATCCACGCCCAGCGGATGTCGCCGACCATGAAGCTGCCACCCTTCAGGAGCGACGTTCCCTGGCCGATCCACACGAGACCGGCCGCGATGAGGATGAAGGCGAGGATGGCTCGGGTTCGATGCATCGGTTCTCCCGTCGGTGCGATCCTACCCACGTGAACGACAAACGGACCGCGGCCGGATCGGGACGCGCGTCGGACAAGGTGACCAACGCCGCCGAGACGCGGCGGACGGCGCCTGGCGAGACCCGACCGACTCAGGCTGCCGACGCTGCCGGAGGGGCAGGGCCCCCGCAGCCCGGCGAGGCCGGCCCCGGCGGTCCGATGCGGCGACGTGGACAGGTCGTCATGCGCCGAGACGCCGCCGAACGACTCGGCGTCAGCGCGACGACCGAGGACGAGCAACTCCTCCAGCGGCCGCGCGACGGGCGTCCGGAGTTCGTCGACAGCGACCCGTGGCGGGCGCTCCGGATCCTCAGCGAGTTCGTCGAAGGCTTCGACGCGCTGGCCGGGGTCGGGGCCGCGGTCACGATCTTCGGCTCCGCCCGTGCGGATCCCGGCTCCCGGGACTACGAGCTGGCCCGGCGGATCGCACGCCGTCTCGCCGAGCATGGCTTCGCGATCATCACCGGCGGTGGGCCGGGGATGATGGAGGCGGCGAACCGCGGCTGCCGCGAAGGTGGCGGGCTCTCCATCGGCTGCAACATCGAGTTGCCGCACGAGCAGGGCCTGAACGCCTACGTCGACCTCGGCATCGAGTTCAAGTACTTCTTCGCCCGGAAGACGATGTTCGTGAAGTACGCCGACGCGTTCGTGATCATGCCCGGCGGGTTCGGGACGCTCGACGAGCTGTTCGAGGCGCTCACGCTCATTCAGACGGGCAAGATCCGCAACTTCCCGGTCGTTCTCGTCGGCTCTGGGTACTGGCGCGGAATGCTGGAGTGGATGCGGTCGACGCTCCTGCCCTCGAACGCGATCTCGCAGGCCGACATCGACCTGCTCAAGCTCACCGATGACCCGGACGAGGTCGTGGAGATCATCCGGACGTACGCGAAGATGCACCCCGGGGACGCCGCGGGACCGCCGACCGAGACCGAGATCCGCTAGGTCGTCGGCATCGCCGCCGCGACTGCGGCAGGCACCTCGACGATGATCCGGCCCTCGGCGATCCGGACCGGGTAATACCGGAGTCGACGGACGCGCGTCAGCCGCCGCGCCTCGGCCTTCTTGCCGGGCGGATCGACCTTCGGCTCCTTGCCCGCGGGCGACCACGTCGCGTGGTACCTGCCATCGGCATCCAGCCCGCCGGTCGTCGGCATCTGGACGACGTCGCCCGAGCAGAGGTCGAAGCGACCCTCGTGGAGCGGGCAGGCGACGACGCAGCCGTCGAGGTCGCCGATCGAGAGCGGCGCCGACATGTGGGGGCAGCGATCGTCGATCGCGACGACCCCCGCCGGGGTGTGGGCGACCAGCACGTCCAGGTCGCCGACCGTCACCCGTCGCATCGCGCCCTCGAGGAGCTCCGCGACCGGTCCGGCATCGACGCTGAGGACCGCGCGAGAGCCGTCCGCTCCCGGCCCGACCCCGGGCGCGAGCAGCTCCGGCGGGAAGGCGGCCGGGATCGGGAAGGTGGAGCGGGGGGCGGCCATGGGTCCGATGGTAGCGCCGGAGAACGAAACGACCCCGGCATCGCTGCCGGGGCCGTCCCAGGAAGGAGCAAGTGAAGCGCCGTGGACCGGCGCCACGTTCAGTCGGCGGCAGGGACCGCCGGGCCCGAGGCCGCTTCCTTCGCCCGGGCGGCGGCCGCGGCCTGAGCGGGAGTGTGCTGCCGGAGCGCCAGCTCCTGCATCGCCATCGCGGCGACGGCCGCGAGGATCGCTGCGCCGACGCCGATCCAGAACGTCTGGGCGACGCCAAGGCTGAACGCCGCGTGGATGCCGCTGACCAGGTTGTTGATGAACGGCTCGATGGCGGGTCGGACGGCCGCAGGCAGCGAGTTCAGGATGGTCTGGCCCATGTCGCCCGTGCCGGTGAGCTGATTGAAGTTGACCTGGCCGCTGTTCGCAGCCTGGCCAAAGCCCGTGACGATCGCGTCCGGCACGCCGGCTGCCTTCATCGACGGGACGAGCTGGTCCTGGAACGCCGAGCCGAACACCGTTCCGACGATCGCGAGCGCGACCGTGCCGCCGATCTGGCGGAAGAACGTCAGGTTGGAAGTCGCGACGCCGAGCATGTTGAACGGCACCGCGTTCTGGACGATCAGGGTGAAGACCGCGAACGTCGGTCCGACGCCGAGGCCGGCGATGAACATCCAGAGCCAGACCACCGGGATCGGTGTGTCCGCGCGGAGCTGTGTCATCAGCGCCATCGCGACGGCCATGATCAGGATCGCGCCGACGATCAGCCACTTGTAGCGGCCGGTCCGGGCGACGATCAGGCCGGAGGCGATCGAGCTGCCGATCAGCCCGATCACGAGCGGCAGCGCCGCGAGGCCGGAGTTCGTCGGGCTGAAGTTCTGGACGATCTGGAACCACCGCGGCAGGAAGATGATCGCCCCGAAGAAGGCGAATGCCGCGAAGAACGTCGAGACCATCGAGGCCGCGTACGTCCGGTTCCGGAAGAGGTTGAGCGGGACGATCGGCTCCTTCGCCCGCGACTCCGCCAAGATGAAGAGGAGCACGCCGACGAGGCCGGCGACGATTAGGCCACCCACCTGCCACGCGGTCCAGTCGTACGACTGATGCGTCGCCGGGTCCGTCAGGCCCTTGTAGGTGAGGCCGATCAGGAGGAGCGCCGTCGAGATCGTGAAGATCACGCCGCCGAGGATGTCGAAGTTGCGGGTCGCGTGGGGGTTCTTCACCGTCGGCAGGAGCCGGAAGATGAAGAACAGCGAGATGAGCCCGATCGGCACGTTGACGTAGAAGATCCAGTGCCAGCTCACGTGCTCCGTCAGCCAGCCGCCCACGAGCGGGCCGGTGATGAACGCGACGCCGAACACGGCACCGAACAGACCCTGGTACTTGCCGCGCTCGGCCGGGCTGAACAGGTCACCGATGACCGCAAGCGCGATCGGGAACAGCGCACCCGCGCCGATGCCCTGCACGCCGCGGAAGGCGATCAGCTGACCCATGTCCTGTGACAGGCCGGACAGCGCCGAGCCGATCAGGAAGATGACGATGCCGATGATGAACAGCGGCTTGCGACCGAAGACGTCCGACAGCTTGCCCCAGAACGGGACGCTGATCGTGCTCGTCAGCAGGTAGCTGATGACGACCCAGTTGTAGAGGTCGTTGCCGTTCAGCTGGGTCACGACGGTCGGCAGCGCCGGACCGACGATCGTCTGGTCCAGGGCGCCGAGGAACAGCCCCAGCATGACCGCGAAGAGGATCTCCATCTTCGCCCGGATCGGCAGTCCGAGCGCGGGATCGTCTTCGAGACTGGGTGTGTAGCTCTGCTCTGCAGGGAATGATTCCATCGAGGCTCCTTCCTCCTGGGGACGGGCAGCGAGCGGCCGGGGGCCGCTGTCAGCTCTGCGCGAGCGCTGGCTGAGCTGGACGTGCGGTCGCGGCGGCCGGCTGGTCACCGCGCGCTGGGTGGGAGTGGACGTGATCCGTCAGGTGGTCCGGTCCGAGATCGTCCACGACGACCTCGCGGAGGTCACTGATCGCCCCCAGCACCCGCTCCAGTCGCTCCGTCGGCAGCCTGCCGAGGATCGAGCGGATCCGGTCGTGCTTCAGGGCCTCGATCTCGTCGCGGATCCGGGCCCCCTCCGCGGAGGCTCGGACGATGACGACGCGCCGGTCGTCGGGGACGCGGACGCGCTCGACGAGGCCTCGCTCCTCCATCCGGTCGACGAGACCAGTGGCGTTGCTGAGCGAGACGTCGAGCAGGTCGGCGAGCCGGCTCATGGTCAGGTCGCCGTGATGCTCGAGAACCC
>JBPYEM010000450.1:0-6433 GCA_051985205.1 Candidatus Limnocylindrales bacterium
CGGCCGATCAGGTCGCCGAGGCGGCCGCCTCACGCAGCGAATCGGGGATCCGGTGCCGCTGGGGCACGGGCTTGATGTACGTCTCGATCATCTTCTGGGAGTCGTTCACGCCGAGCTCCGTGAAGAGGAAGCTGATCTTCCGGCGCTGCGCCGCAAGGATCTCGTCCTTCGTCCGCAGGTCCCACAGCTGCCGCTTGAACGGCCCGATCGACTTCTTGCGCGTCGTGTAGATGAACTGCTCGTCGTTCTGGTCCGGCTTCCGCTCGTCGGCGGCGTTCTCGTAGCACCAGTGCTCGATCGCCTCGTGGAGCTCCTTGGGGAACGCGGGATGCTCGAACAGGGCGTTCTGGAAGCCGGTCGCGAGGTGGATCTCGGCCGTCTCGACCGCCGGGAAGTGATGGAACAGCTCGTCCGGGAGCGTGGACGCGCCGTGTTGAACCGCTCCGGCGAGACCCCGCTGCCGGGCGAGGTCGCCGAGCCGACGGAGGACGTCGAAGTCCAGCTTGACCTCGGCCACGCCGCCGGCGGGCAGCGGGACGCCGCCGTGCGACGTGCCGGTCTGGACGCTCACCTTGCTGATCCCGACCGCGCCGGGCGCGCGCCGCTGCAGCTCCGCCTGATAGCCGTTCAGGTAGGCGAGCAGCTCCTCCTCGTTGGAGTTCTCCTTGCCGACCTCGCCGATCTCGCCGCCGACGCTGATCGTCACGCCATCGCTCTCCAGCGACCGGATGAGAGCCGTGAGCTCCGCGGCCCGGAGGTAGTTCTCGCGCTGCTGCTCGTCCCGGGTCGGCTTCGACAGGTCGACGAGGGTCGAGCTGTCGATGTCGATGTTCCGGTAGCCGGCTTCGATCGCGAGGCGGCAGGCTCGCCGGATCTCCTCGGTCATCGCCTCCGGATCCGCCGCGTACTTCTTCGCGTTGAACTGGTAGTGGTCGCCCTGGATGAAGACCGGACCGCGCCAGCCGGCCGCAACCGCCCCGGCGAGGACGGACGCTGCGTAGTCCGCGGGACGCTGGAATGTATAGGTCTGCTCGCTCCGGGCGAGCTCGAGGATCACCGCCCCGACGTCCGCGGCCTCGGCCGTCTCGAAGACCGTCCGAGCCATGTCGAACGTCTGCGCCCGGATGTTGATCGCCGGGACCGTGAACCCGTGAACCTCACCGCGGGCGCGAGCCCGGTAGAGCTCCTCGATGCTCGCACTGTGCGCGCCGAGCTCCCTGGCGGCTTCATGGATCAGCCACTGCGCCGCCCTGACCGTGCCCTCGTCCGAGGCGAATGCCGCCGTCCACGCCAGGTCGCGGATCCCATCGCCGCGGAGCTTCGCCTCATCGTCGACGACGAGGCGGTCGCCCGCGACGTGGGCCGCTCCGGCGAGCCGGCGCGTCAGATCGGGGACGGTCTCGGCGACGTGCGGCATGGTGTCGGGCACTCCTGTTGGCGAGGTCGGCGTCTCGGCCATGGTAGCCCGAGGAGGCCCGGGTGCCGCCGCTGACGACTCCCGATCAGAAGGTCAGCTTGGTCACCATCAGGAAGACGATCGCGACGATCATCAGCCCGAGGAACATCCCGCCTCGCTGCGCTTTCTGGACGGCGGCCACGAGCTCGGGTGGCGGGCCGGAAGCACCCGGCGGAGGCGGCGACGAGCTCAGCGCGACGATCTGGTGACCCGTCGGGCGCTGGACGAACAACGCATAGCCGATCGCGATGAGGTAGAGGACGATCGCGAGGCCGAGCCAGAGCTGGGAGAACGGGTTGTACCCGGTCAGCCAGATCAGGATCAGACCCGTTACGCCCTGGATGATCGCCAGCGGGATCACTCGCTGGTCGGTGATCGCCTCGTTGACCCGAGCCGCGAAGTTCGCGTGCGGCGGTTCCTTGCCGGCAAACGCACCGATGATCGGGAACGAGAACGTTGGGCCGAAGGCGATGATCGCGCCAAGGACATGGAGGAAGAGGAAGATCGCGATCCAGAGCGTCATGCGGCGGCCCTCGATGAGGCGCGCGGTGGACGGCCCGGGGACGAAGTCGGGAACGCGCGCTTTGACGAATCTACGACGGCGACCGGTCGGTCGCGCGCTCGAATCGGCGGGCCGACCGGGCTAGCCGACCCCCCGCGTCCGGTTCGCGACGAAGTCGACGAGAACGTACTCGCCGAGGCGCTCCGGGGTGGCGTAGAACGCCCGCCCGCGGTTCAGCCGGGTCACGAGGGCGACGAACTCCGCCAGCGCCCGGGACCGTTCGAGCATGAACGTGTTGATGGTGATCCCGTCGCGCGTGCAGCGCTGGACCTCGCGGAGCGTCTCCTGGATCGTCCGCCGCGTCGGTGGATAGCTGAACTCGACCTGGCCGTCCTCGAAGTGGGCGGTGGGCTCGCCGTCCGTGATCACGACGATCTGGCGGTCGCCGCCGCGCTGCCGGGCGAGGATCCGGCGGGCCAGCATCAGGCCGTGCTGGAGGTTCGTCCCATACTCGTAGCCGTGCCAGGTGAGCTCCGCGAGCGCCTCCGGCCGGAGCTCGCGGGCGTAGTACGCGAAGCCGATGATCGAGAGGTCGTCGTGCGGGAATTGGGTTCGGATCAGCGTGTCGAGGGCGACCGCCACCTTCTTCGCGGCGACGAAGCAGCCGCGGAGCAGCATCGACCGGCTCATGTCGACGAGGAGGACCGTCGACGTCCGCGTCAGCTGCTCGGTCCGGAAGACCTCGAAGTCCGCGGCGGACAGGTGGACGCCCGGCTCGCCCCGGGCGAGCCGTTCGGCCGGCGCGTTCTCGGGCCGGCGGAGAGCGTTGTCGATCGTGCCCCGGATGTCGAGGTGGAACGGGTCGCCGAACTCGTACGGCTTCGTCGTCTCCTCGCGCTCCCCTCCCCGTCCGGCCCGGTCGATGCGGTGCCCGCCGAACGCGTCCCGTGAGAGCCGCGCGAACAGGTCGTCGAGCACCTTCTGGCCGATCCGGCGGCTCCCCCGTGGCGTGAGCTCGAGGCGCTCCCCCCGGCGAGCCAGGTACCCGGCCTCCTCCAGCCGGCGCGCGATCTCGTCGAGTGCCCGGAGGTCGCGTTCGCTCTCGGGCCCGAGGAGCTCCCGGACCTGGTCTCGATCCAGGTTCGCGAGGTCGCCGGGCGACTCGACCATCCCGAGCTGATCCTCGAGCTGGTCCAGCTGCTGGAGCTGGCCGATCCGCTCGAGGGCCGGCTCGAGGCCGAGTGGCTGGTCGCCGCTGAACTCGTAGCCCTCGCCCAGCCCGTCCGGCATCAACTGGTCCATGTTCGACGCGAGGCGGGCGAGATCCCAGCGCAGACGGTCGTCGCGCAGGAGGGCGTCCATCATCGATTGCAGCTCGGCGCGCTGCTGCGGCGTCATCGACCGCAGCAATGAGGCCATCGCGGCCATCCGTTGGGTCAGCTGCTCGACGATGTCGTCGAGCGTCCGGGCGCCGGGGAAGAAGCGACCGTGCCGGGCCAGGAAGTCGTTGACCCGTTCCTGGTCCGGCTCGCGCCCTTCGAGGCGATCCTCCAGCAGCGCATTGAGGTCGCGGACCATGTCCCGGTTCGCCTGGAGGTCCTCCGGCGTCGTGCCCTGGATCGCCTCGGAGAGGCCGTCGACGAACCGATCGAGCGTCTGCTTCCGGAGCCGCTCGGTCAGGGCGTCGAACCGCTCCCGTGCCTCGGGCTCCATGAAGTCGTATTCCTCCAGCCGGCGGATCCGTCCGCCGACGTCGTACGGCAACGCGTCCAGCTGATCGATCCGCCGCGCGGCGGCGTCCCGCAGCATGTTGCGGAGGGCGGTGTCGGACGCCCGCTCCTCCTCGGCCCCGTTCGCCGGTTGGGCCGCATCGTCGAGGCGGCGCTCGATGCCCGAGCGCTCCTGGGCGACGATCTCGTCGAGCTCCTGGCGGACGTCGGCGAGGACGTCACGGAGCTGGTATCGCTCCTGGAGCGCCTCGCGTCGTCGCCGCAGCCGCTCCCGCAGCTCGTTGAGGCCGGCGAGGTCCTGGCGCGTCGGGTCGCTCGTCCGCCAGCCGCGCTCCATCAGGCGGCGGAGGGCCTCCGCGAGGTCGCCCTCCGCCATGACATCGTCCGCCAGCGCGTCCAGGATCTCGTCGGCGTCGAACGCCGGGATCGTCTGGGTCCCGTCCCAGCGGGCATACCGAGCAGCTCGAGCAAGGAGCGGGTCGCGACCGCCCGAGGTGGCCGCCGGCGCCTCGAGATCGTGCGGATCGGGCGAGTACGGCTCGGCCGTCATCGAGGCGCCCACGAGAGCATCGGCAGCAGCGCCGCGCCGGTCATCGCCGGTAGACGATGCCGCCCCCGACGGAGCGGTCCTTGTTGATCCGACGGGAGAGGTGCAGGCCCTCGAGCAGGAACTCCACGGCCGAGGCCACGACCGCGGGCTCCTCGGCGCCATCGGTCGCATCGAACGTCCCGAGCGATCGAACGGCCTCATGCAGCCCGGGGATCTCGGCCATCCAGCGCACGTACTCGCGCGACGGAACTCGCTCGCCGGTCTCGACGACCAACCCGTCCTCGAACGCGAGGACGACGTCATCGAGGTCGTCGAGGTCCACCCGGCGGCCGAACACCCCGAACAGCGCCTTCGTGATCAGCCGCTCGACCACGCGCTCCTCGGGCGCGTCGTCGCCGACCGATTCGAGCTCGATCTTGCCGACCGTCGAGGCCACGACCGCGCCGAGATCCGATACGCGTGGGGCGGCGACCGCCTCGCCGAGCCGGACCGCGCGCCGGAGCGCGGCCGCCTCCAAAACCTCCGCGTTCGCGACGGTGACACGAACGCTGACGCCGGATCGCTGGCTGATCTCGGGCGACCGCCGGGCGAGGTGCGTCAGCTCCGCGAGGAGCTCCTCCATGAACCCGGGGACGACGATCGCGGGTTCGTCGTCCGCGCCGCGGAATCGCTGCTTCTCCTGGTGGACGATCGCGAGCTCGTGGTCGAGCGTCCGTGGGTAGTGCGTCCGGATCTGTGACCCGAGGCGGTCCTTCAGCGGCGTGATGATCCGGCCGCGGCTCGTGTAGTCCTCCGGGTTGGCGCTTGCGACGACGAACAGGTCTAGCGGCAGGCGGACCGTGAACCCGCGGATCTGGACGTCACGCTCCTCGAGGATGTTCAGCAGGCCAACCTGGATCCGCTCCGCGAGGTCGGGCAGCTCGTTGATCGCGAAGATGCCGCGGTTGGAGCGCGGGATGAGCCCGTAGTGGAGGGTCAGCTCGTCGCTGAGGTAGCGGCCTTCCGCGACGCGGATCGGGTCGACTTCCCCGATCAGGTCCGCGATCGTGATGTCCGGCGTCGCGAGCTTCTCGGCGTACCGGCGCTCCCGGGGCAGCCAGTCGATCGGTGTGGAGTCGCCGCTCTCGGCAACGATCGCCACCGCGCTGGGGCTGATCGGCGCGAACGGGTCGTCGTTCAGCTCGCCGCCGCGGACGACCGGGATCGCGTCATCGAGCAGGCCCACGAGGAGCCGGGCGAGCCGCGTCTTGGCCTGACCCCGCTCGCCGAGGAGCACGAGGTCCTGGCCGGCGATGATCGCGTTCTCGATCGCCGGGAGGACCGTCTCGTCGTAGCCGACGATCCCGCTGAGGATCGGGCGGCCGGTGGCAAGCCTCGCGAGCAGGTTGGAGCGGAGCTCCTCCTTGACCGACCGGCCGGTCCAGCCGGAGGCACGCAGCTCCCCGAGGGTCTGGGCACGGCGGGTGGGATCGATCGACGACGCGGGCACGGGCGGCGAGCGTACGACCGGGGTTCCGGGTCGTCAAACGCCCTCGCCGACCGCCTCCGGACCTGTCGCCGCGTCCGGCTTCGAGGCGTCCACGGGCGTGCCGCGCAGGCGGATCTCGCAGTCGGCCAGCCAGGCGACGCGCGTCCGGATGGGGACGTCGGTGACCAGATCGACGACGCCCGCTCCCCGCGGCAGGGCGTCGACGAACCGGACCTCGTGCGGGCCGATCCGCACCCGGACTGCGCGCCGCCCCGCCGGCTCCGCGGCGGCGGCGAAGAGCCGCCGGAGACCGGCCGCGGCCCGAGGCGGGGAAGGCGTCGCGACGTCCAGCCTCGCCAGGCGGACGCGACCGCCCATCGGGTGGCGCTCGTCGCCCCGCGCGGCCCGTTCCGCCGGCGTCCACTCCGCCGCCGTGCCATCGTGCTCGATCGCCGCCGGCGACATCGGCGAGGCGGGATCCGGGTGGGCCACGCGCCAGCGCACGATCCGGCCGTCCGGCCGGTGGCGCTCGCCCGCGGCCGGCCGGCTCAGGCCGCCCGCCGGCGGACCCCAGCGGAGGGCCTCGTCGAGGTCGTCGACCGCGACCACCCAGGTGACCAGCCCGGTGCCATGCTCGAGGGCCTCGAGGACGGGTCCGCCGAGCCAGCTCCGGCGAGCAAGAGCCGGATCGAAGACCCCGATCAGCTCGAGATAGGCGTCGCCCAGC
>JBPYEM010000451.1:0-6969 GCA_051985205.1 Candidatus Limnocylindrales bacterium
GCTCCGGGGCCGTCGGCATCGCCGCACCGTGGCCGGTGCCGGCGATCATCTCGAGGTCGTTGAACTGATCGCCGATCGCGAGGACACGCGACAGCGGGACGCCCGCCCGGCGAGCCAGGTGCCGGACACCCACGAGCTTCGAGACGCCGGGCGCGAGGAACTCGAGGAACCGTGGGTGGCTGATCGTCACCTCCGCCCTTCCTGCGAACCGGCGACGGCCTTCGGCAAGGATCCGTTCCGGGACGGGCTCGTCGGCCGCGGCGACGGCGATCACCTTCGAGACGGGATGGCGCAGCCACGCGACGAGATCCGGGACGACCTCGGCGCGCGCCCCGAGGAACGAGGAGTAATCCTCCGCCCGCGGATCGTCCGCACCGATCACGAACCGCTCGAGATGGTTGACGTGCGGCTCGATCCCCACGCTCTTCGCCCAGGCGATCACGTCCCTGGCGGCCGCGGCGGCGAGCGGCCGGTGAGCGAGGATCCGGCCCAGCCGTGGATCGCGCTCCGGCGGAGGCAGCTCGCGGACGAGCGCGCCCTGATACGCCACGAGGGGGTCCGTCAAGCCGAGCGTCCGGGCGTAGGGCAGCGCACTCGTCGTCATCCGGCCGGTGACGATCGACACGGCGACCCCTCGCTCCCGGGCCGCCCGGATCGCGGCGATCGTCCGGTCGCCAAGCACGAGGTCGTCGCCGATCAGCGTCCCGTCCAGGTCGAGCGCGATCAGCCCGATCGGGAAGGCCGGGTCCGGGCGAGCCGCGGCACGGATCCGCGACGCGGTGTCGAGCGCGGCCGCGACGGCCGCGTCCCCGCTGGCCGGGGCGCCAAGGTTCGCCATCGCGGAATCGGCCCGTGGGGCGTCAGCGGCCCGCTCGGCGCGCCGGGCGGTCATGCGGGTCGCTCCACCCGCAGGACCCTGGGCAAGCCGGCGAGGTCGCGGGAAACGGCCGTCCGCCACCCGGGCAGCACCGCCGCCGTGGCCCCTTCTGCGGCATCACCCTGGTCCGCGCCGATCTCCAGCAGGGCGATGCCATCGGCGGCCAGGGCGTCCGGCAGCCGGGCGAGCAGCGCGCGGACCGCGTCCAGGCCGTCGGCTCCGCCGTCGAGCGCCTCGCGCGGCTCGAACGAAGCCGCGACCGGCAGGCCGTCGATCGCGTCCGAACGGACATAGGGCAGGTTCGCGAGGACGACGTCGAGCGGCGCGCCGTCGTCCGGGAGGACGGGCGGCAGGAGGTCCGCCTCCGCGAACCGGACGCCGTCCGCCGCCGCGTGGGCGACCGCGTTCTCGCGAGCGAGGTCCAGCGCGTCCGCGGAGCGATCCGTCGCAAGGATCGTCACGTTCCGGCCCATCTCCACTCGCCGCCGCCGGAGCGCCACGGCGAGCGCCACCGCAATCGCACCGCTACCCGTCCCGACGTCGGCCACCCGGATCGGGTCGCCGCCGCGGCCCGCACCCGCGCCCGCCTCGCCCGGCCGCGACGAGAGCTTGTCCATCACGACCGCGACCGCCTCGTCGACCAGCGCTTCCGTCTCGGGGCGTGGGATCAGGGCCCGGGGATCGACGGCGAACGCGAGACCGTGGAATTCCTTCAGACCCCGGATGTAGGCGACGGGCTCGCCGCTCGCCCGCCGGCCCAGGGCCGCGGCGAACCGCTCGGCCGCATCGGCGCCGACGGGCGCCTCCGGATGGGCCAGCACGGCCGTCCGGTCGGCGCCGATGGACCAGCCGAGCAGGAGCTCGGCGTCGAGACGCGCGGACTCGGAACCGGAGTCGCGCAGCCTGATCACGGCGTCGTCGAGCAGGTCGCGGATCGTGGGCACGATCTCGGGGTCTCTGCTGGCTCTCAGCGGCTCTGGGCGGCTCGGGCGCTCTCGGCCGCGCTCAGAGCCGGATCGTCACGGAAACGTCGCCCACCTTCCGGAGCACCTCCGCGCTCGTGGTGCCGCGCCAGCGGTGGAACAGGAGATCGACCGAGGCGTCACCCACCCGAAGGTTCGTGAGCGTGACCTTGCCGAGCCAGTCCGGCAGGTTCGGGTGTCGCAGCTCCAGCTCCCGCGCCCCGGCGTTCGCCCGCAGGCCGAGCATGGTCTCGACGAACAGGAACGAGGCGCCGGCGGCCCATGCCTGCGGCGAGCAGGCGACGGGGTATGGAACCGGGAGCGCCGACTGGTCGCGGTCGAACCCGCAGAACAGCTCCGGGAGCCGGTAGTCGGCGAAGTGCTGGGCAGCCTGGAAGACATGGCCGACAAGGCGGTTCGACTCGTCGTCGAAGCCGTAGCGCTTGAGGCCCGCCGCGATGATCGACGTGTCGTGCGGCCAGACCGAGCCCGTGTGGTAGCCGATCGGGTTGAACCCCGGCTGATCGTCCGCGTAGGTGCGGATCCCCCAACCCGAGAACATCGTGGGGTTCAGCAGCCGGTCGGCGACGTCGCGGCCGCGGTTCGGGGCGACGATCCCGGACCAGAGGCAGTGCCCGGCATTCGAGCCGATCGCGTCGAGGTGGCGCTTCTCGCCGTCCAGGGCCATCGCGTAGTAGCGCTGGTCCTCGACCCAGAACGCCTCCTCGAACCGGACGCGCATCGCCTCCGCCTCGTCGCGGAGCCGCGCCGCGAGCGTCTCGTCGCCGCGGGCGCTCGCGAGATGCGCCATCCGGCGCTTCGCGTCGAAGACGTAGCCCTGCACCTCGGCGAGGGCGATCGGCATCGTGGGGAAGCGGCCGTTCCGGTCGCGGATCGCGTCGCCGGAGTCCTTCCAGCCCTGGTTCACGAGGCCGCGCTCGGACCGGCGTTCGTACTCGACGAACCCGTCGCCGTCACGATCGCCGTACCGGTCGATCCATTCGAGCGCTCGGAGGGCGTTCGGCCAGAGGCGATCCACGAACGCCTCGTCGCCGGTCCAGTCGAACGTCGCGGCGAGGAGGATGAGCCAGAGCGGCGTCGAGTCGATCGACCCGTAGTACGGCGTATGGGGCAGCTCGCCCGCGCCCGCCATCTCGCCGGTGCGGAGCTCGTGGAGGATCTTGCCCGGCTCCGCGTCCCGCCAGTCGTCGACCTCGGTCGCCTGGTACGCCGCGAGGACCTCGAGCGTCTCCATCGCGATCTGCGGGCGGAAGGCAAGCGCCTGGAACGAGGCGATCAACGAGTCCCGACCGAACAGGGTGGTGAACCACGGCACGCCGGCGGACACGTATCGCTGGCCCTCGGCGGGCCCGTCGTTGATGAGCAGACGAAGATCCGCGAGCGAGCGGTTCAGCGTCAGGTTGAACAGCTCATGGTCGGTCTGGATCGCGGTCGTGCCGCGGCCCCAGGCGTGGTAGGCGCTCGCGCCGTCGTCCGCGCTGATCCGAGGCGACTCGGGGAAGAGCGCGCGACCGCCTCGGTCGACCCGGTCGCCGGCGCCGTCCGCGTCCCCCTCGGCGGCCCGCGGGACCGCGTCGATCGGCGAGCCATCGGGCGCGGCCGCGATCGACGACCAGACCGTCCAGCGGAGCTCGTGTCGCTCACCCGCGGCAAGCTGCAGGTCCCAGCGGAACCGGACGGAGCCGCCGGCGCCGGCCTCGTCGTCGGAAGCCGGATCGATCGGGCCGAAGGCGGAGGCCGGCTCGCTGAACGCGACGTAGGTCGACCGTCGCCGGCCGTCCAGGCCGTCGTACCGGAACGTCGCGCGACCCGGCGTCACCGCGACCGGCAGCAACCGCCCGCGGTCCTTCCGCGGGTAGCCGCGGACCTCGAAGATGTCGGCGCCGTCGGCGCCGAGCTCCAGATCGACCGGGACGCTCAGAGTCCGGCCGGCATGGTTGACGATCCGGATGCGCTCCTCGAACCCGGTCGATCCGATCAGTCGATCGCGCGCGACGCCGAGGGTCCGTCCCGCGACCTGCTCCCAGTCCGTGTGCATCTTCGCGTCCGGGTTGCGGTCCGCGCTGGGGTTCGTCAGCTGGATGGAGCCACGGTAGTTCGCGCCCATCGAGCCCTGGAGCAGGACCGGCCGAGCGCCGCCCACCCTGAGTGAGCAGCACGACAGCAGGCGGGTGTCCGACAGGTAGAGGCCGAGCCCCCGGGAGTCCGGGTGGATGTCCCCGAACGGGTCCGTCAGCAGGTAGAGGTTGCCGTGCTTGAGGACCTGCACGCTGCCGAGGTCCGTCGCCTTCTCGATCGGGAAGACGCGCGGCTCGATGAAGGCGACGCCGCCCTCGGTCGGCGCCGTCCGACCACGGACGGCGCGCTGGGATGGGTGTGTGGTCGGGGGCGCCTCAGCCTGTTCGGCCATCATGGTCTCCGTCGTCGCCCGCAAGGCGAGCTGCCTGGTCGGCCATCACGAGCGCGTCGATGAGCCGATCGATGTCACCGTCCATCACTTTCGGAAGCGCGGACAGGTCCAGCTTGATCCGGTGATCCGTGACGCGGTCCTGGGGGAAGTTGTAGGTCCGGATCTTGTCCGAGCGGT
The DNA here is from genome assembly GCA_051985205.1 of Candidatus Limnocylindrales bacterium. Taxonomy (GTDB): domain Bacteria; phylum Chloroflexota; class Limnocylindria; order Limnocylindrales; family CSP1-4; genus CF-46. The sequence continues at coordinate 4,448 of JBPYEM010000451.1, forward strand.
CGCCGCCACCGACCATGGACCGGCGGGTGGCGGAGTCGGCTTCGCGCTGCTTCTCCAGCTCGCGCTCGTAGAGCCGTGAGCGCAGCACGGACAAGGCCTTCGCCTTGTTCTTGTGCTGGCTCTTCTCGTCCTGGATCTCCACCACGAGGCCGGTCGGGAGGTGGGTGATCCGGACCGCGGAGTCCGTCGTGTTGACGGACTGGCCACCCGGACCGGACGAGCGCTTGACCTCGAGCCGGAGGTCCTTGTCCTCGTCGATGTCGATGTCGATGTCATCGGCTTCCGGCATGACGACGACCGTCGCCGTCGAGGTGTGGATCCGCCCGGACGACTCGGTCGCCGGGATTCGCTGGACCCGGTGGACGCCGCTCTCGAACTTCAACCGGCTATACGCGCCGTCGCCGTGGACCTGGACGATCGCCTCCTTGATCCCGCCGATGCCGGTCTCGCTGAGGCTGAGCAGCTCCGGCGTGAACCGATGCCGCTCCGCGTAGCGGATGTACATCCGGTACAGCTCCGCGGCGAACAGCGCGGCCTCCTCCCCGCCGGCACCGGCCCGGACCTCGAGGATCACGTCACGGTCGTCGTTCGGATCGCGGGGCAGCAGGAGGACCTTGAGCTCCTCGAGGAGGCGCGTCTCGTTGGCCGAGAGACGGTCGACCTCGTCCTGGGCCATCGCCCGGAGCTCCGCGTCACCGTCGCCGCCGTCGCGGAGCTCGCGGGCGCCGTCGAGCTCGTGGCGGGTTGCCTCGAGGGAGCGGAAGGCCGCGACAACGGGCTCGAGCCGGGCGAGCTCCTGGCCGATCCGCCGGATCGCGTCGGGATCCGCGGTCACCGCGGGGGTCGCGAGGTCTGCCTGAAGGGCGTCGTACTGGGTGGCGACGTCCGCCAGCCGGGTGTCGAGTCGGGTTCGGTCCAGGTCGCCGCTCATGCTCCCGGGATCGGCGGGTCGATCGTCACCGGGCCCGCCGCCTCGCCGGCGTCCGTCGCGCCGCCGGGCAGGATCAGCGGGTCGCGTGGCAGCGTCCCGGATCCCGCCGGGAGCGGCTCGCCGTCTGCCTCGAGCGCCTGCTCCATCGACACGATCGCGACCTCGATCATGTCGTCGCTTGGCTGCCTCGTCGTGATCATCTGGACGAGGATCCCGGGATACATGATCGCGCGCACGATCGGGTTCCCGCGATGCTTCGCGCCCCACTTCAGGATCTCGTAGCCGACCGCGGCAATCACCGGGATGAGCAGGATCCGGCTGCCGATCATCACGGCCGGCTCCTGCCGCCCCACGAGGCTGAACGCGACGATCGAGAGGGCGATCACCACGACGAGGAACTCCGTCCCGCACCGCGGGTGGGCGGTCGGGTACTTCCGGACCTCGCGAACGACGAGCGGGTCGCCTGCCTCGAGCGCATGGATCGTCATGTGCTCCGCGCCGTGGTACTGGAACACCCGCCGGACGTCCTGCGCCCGGGCGATGAGCAAGAGGTAGCCGAGGAAGATCGCGACCCGGATGAGGCCCTCGACCAGGTGCTGGACGAGGCCGTTCTGGATGTTCGACGTCGTCGCGCTCGCGATCAGGAGCGGCAGCAGGAAGAAGATCCCGATCCCGAACACGAGGGTCAGCGCGAGCATCAGGGCGATCGATCCCTTGCCGAGCTCGACGCCCTCGTCGCCCTCCTCGCCCGTTCCGGCCGCCTGGAGCGAAGCGCTCCGGACGAGCCAGCGCATGCCGACGAAGAGCGTCTCGTACAGGACGACGAGGCCGCGGACGAACGGCAGCTTGCCGATCCGCGTTCCGTGGACGCCCGAGTCCAGGCGTTCGGTCGCGTAGACGATCCGCCCGTCGGGGTGGCGCAGGGCGACGGCGATCGCGTCGCGACCGCGCATCAGGACGCCCTCGATGAGCGCCTGGCCGCCGTACGAATAGGGAGGCATCCGGGAAGTCTAGCCCGACGAGCTCGTCAGCCGGCCTCGATCGCCGGCTGGAACGGGGAGCCCGGGGTCGCCCGTAAGAGGGGTTCGATCCGACGATGCGCGGCCGCAACGTAGGCATCGTCGAGCTCGATCCCGATGAATTGGCGACCCAGCTCGACAGCCGCGACGCCCGTCGAGCCGACGCCCATGAACGGGTCGAGGACGACGTCGCCGGGCACCGAGGCCCATTCGATCAGCTTGCGAAGGACCCGAAGCGGCTTCTGCGTCGGATGGACCGGGTCCTTCCACCGCTCGCGGCCTCCGCAGATCGGCGCCTCGATGAAGTTGTGCATGTCCCGCTGCCGGCCGAAGTTCCAGGTATGGCCGGCGTCCCAGCACGCGACGATCAGCTCGCACGAGTTCAGGAAGCCGGCGCGGCGGAGCTTCGGCGGCGGATTCGTCTTGTGCCAGACGACGAACTGGAACGTGTCGAACGCCGGATCGAAGGCTTCATGCCAGCGGCCGAGGAGGTTGTACGAGGTGAACGCGAAGAGCGTGCCGGTCGGCTTGAGGACCCGGCGCAGCTCGTCCAGCCACGCGGCCGGGTCGAA